>NZ_JBKVCH010000005.1:0-228557 GCF_046966505.1 Zhenhengia sp. | reverse complement strand
TTGACAACTCCACACATCTTTTTTATTATGTGTCTACTAAACGGGGTGCATTCTCTTCTTTAGGTGCTTTTTTTATAGACAGGTAAGCAAGCTGTATATACATATTGGTGCGACAAATAAAGCGATACGTTTTGTAAATAAAGAAGAGAAGGTTCTAGGTAATAAGAGTTTAGAATTGTTTAAAATTATGGTAAAATTTATTTGTAATATTTCTATTCTGAATAAATAAAATAACTAAAGGATAATGTGGATGATGAAATACGAAGCATACAAAAGTTTTTTTGTGAACCCAGCAGAGTTTGGTTTCTTACCTGAAGCAAGTGGAATTGAAAACACTAAAGCACTTCAAAAAGCTTTAGATAGGGGAGGGACGATTGTTATAAGCCGCCCTGGTACCTATAAGTTAGCAGGAACAGTATATATTGGGAGTCATACGTCCCTCGTATGTGGGAATAATGTTTTTATTAAAAAAGTAGATGAACAGGGCACTTTTACGCACGTTATACTAAACAAAGGGGCCTTAACCAAAACCTATGATGAACATATTAGTATTGAGAATTTACATATTATTGTAAATGGCATAGATGTACGTACCTTTAAAGAGGTATTTGGACTTCATGGGCAGATTGCTTTTTTCTATATTAAAGATTTAAAAATTGAGGGATTCCGCTGCATGGATCTAGGTGCATTGCAATATGGTATTCATGTGTGTACTTTTGAAGATATTATTATTAATGATATCATGATCAAAGGAGATAAAGATGGGGTCCACTTAGGAAGAGGTAAGCGTTTTAGAATCAGTAATGGTGTATTTGAAACATTTGATGATGCTATAGCGCTCAATGCGCATGATTATGATGTAGGAAATCCAGAGTTGGGGTGGATTGAAGACGGTATTGTAGAAAATTGTCATGACTTAGATGCTGAGAAAATGACAGGTTATTTCTGTCGTATCTTAGCTGGAGCATGGAGAGATTGGCAGCCAGGTATGGAAGTTCAAAAATCAGATACTGTTGTTGCACATCATAGACTTTATCGTGTAAGAGAAGATGCAGATGGGAAAATATATACATCTCATACAGAGCCAAGTCATGAAAGTGGGACAGCAGTTTTAGATGGCATACACTGGGTAATGGTTCAAGATGATGTGACTTATACAGCAGGGGTGAGGAATGTTATTTTCCGTAATATCTTTTTAAATAAGGCACGCATTGGATTCTCTGTGCATTTTGATAACGATAGATATAGCCGATCTTACTATCCAGGTTCCAAGGTGCCGAGTCAGGAGCAGCTTACTTTTGAAAATATTAGAGTGTTGCATGATGAAAAGAAAGCTTTTTTATCTATAGGAACACCTATGAATGTTATTACAGTTTCACACTCTAGTCTTAATCATAATCCTATTCATTTTCATGGTAATAAAGCTATGCCAGATTACCTTAAAACTAAGATTAACATGTTTGGATGTGTCTTTAATCATAAAGGAACAATGGATTTGATTATTAATAGTATTGAGAATAAAATGATAGAGTTAAAAACATTTTCAAACATTGAACTTTATGATGAGTTTAAAGCAAATATCATACAAGGTAATGGAAAAATTGAAGTATGCTCTGATCTTACAGGATTAAAAAACTAAAATTATGAGTTAAATAAACTTCTCTTTTGTGAAGTATTTAAGGCACCTGAAAAGGTGCCTTTTTATATGGAACAATGATTAAATTCATTTCTGTATAGAAGTAGAGTAAAATTCTTTAGGTGTCATGCCGTATTCTTGCTTAAAAGCTCTAAAAAAATGAGAGTAATCCCCAAAACCACAACGTTTATATACCTCACTAATAGTGTAATCTTTTAAAATAAGTTCTTTGGAGAAAGCTAATTTTTTCTTAATCATATACCTATGAACAGTAAGGCCTGTATATTTCTTAAATTCTCTAATAAGATGATATTTACTTGTATAAAGCGTCTGAGCAAGTGTATCTAAACTAAGCTCTTCTTCAATATGGTCATGAATATATTCAATACAATTGGAGACAAGCTCACTATAGTGATGCTGATAGATACAGGAGGCCTGAGTATTTTCAAAAGCCCTATTAATAAGGACGAGAAGTTCCGTTAAATAAGTATGATAAAGAATATCGCTACCAAAGGAGGTAGCTTTTTTAGCTTCGAGAATTTTTTTTAGTGTAATATGTATGGCATCAATAATAGACTCTGTGCATCTTAAAAGATTATTACTAGAGGTATAAGTAGAAAAGCAGCTTTCTAAATTCGTAAGAGGGGTAGATAAGCTTTTTAAAAAAGATTTATTAATCCAAAGAACAATGCGCTCATAAGGTATAGCGGGATCATGGATGAGTGCTTGATGAAGCTCTAAAGTATTAATTAAAATCATATCACCAGGTAAAAGCCTATAATGTTTTCCTTCTATAGACATCGATACACTGCCGGAGATAAAAAAGTAGATTTCATAAAAATCATGATGATGAAGTTCTAAATAAGGTAAGTAGGTATCTTTTGAATGTGTAATTTGAAAAGTTGTACTATCCATTGTTTGTTTGGGAGAAAAACGTGTTAATTCAGACATAGGTCCTCCTAGAGCAATTTTTGCAAGTTTTATGCCAATATTAAACTATTAAAGGCATATTTAATTGATCTATAATGAAGAAAATAATAGATTTAAAATAATGAATTATCAATTAATTTATTATAACATAATTTTTAAGCTGTTAGTTTACTAAAAGTCAATAGGAGGCTAATAATGCAAATTCCTTTTTATGTAAGTTTGGAAGATAAGGTGGTTGTTATAACGGGAGCAGGAGGTATTTTATGCCAAAGAATGGCCATGGCATTAGCAGAATGTGGGGCTAAAGTAGCTTTGCTAGACATTAATAAAAGCAGTGTAGATGGGCTTGCTACTCAAATACAAAGAGAAGGAAAAGAAGCTATGGGCATACAGGCTGATGTACTGGATAAGGAGAGTTTAAAAAGGGCACACGAAGTTGTATTAAAAACTTTTGGCAAATGTGACTTACTTATAAATGGGGCAGGAGGCAATCATGATAAAGGGACTACTACAAAGGAATATTTATTTGAAGAAGACCTAGTAGATCAGGAAGTGCAAACTTTTTTTGATTTAGATGATACGAGTATACAGTTTGTTTTTAATCTTAACTTTTTAGGAACGTTGCTGCCAACTCAAGAGTTTGCTAAAGATATGATTGGAAGAAAGGGATGTAGTATTATTAACATTTCTTCTATGAATGCTTTTACACCACTTACAAAGATTCCAGCTTATTCAGGCGCCAAAGCAGCTGTAAGTAATTTTACCAAGTGGCTTGCAGTTCATTTTTCAAAACTAGGCATAAGGGTCAATGCTCTGGCTCCAGGATTTTTTCTCACTAAGCAAAATGAAAAACTTTTATTGAATGAAGATGGGAGTTTAACACAAAGAGCACATAAAATTATAGAGAGCACGCCCATGGGCCGATTTGGAGAGCCAGATGAATTATTAGGTGCTTTATTATTTTTAGCAAGTGAGCAAGGATCAGGATTTGTAAATGGGGTGGTCCTGCCAGTGGATGGTGCTTTTTCAGCTTATTCAGGTGTATAGGGGGCTAAAGTATGAAGATGACTTTTAGATGGTATGGAGAGGATGATCCAGTTAAGCTGGAATACATTGCTCAGATACCAGGAATGTATGGCATCGTAAGTGCGATTTATGACATACCTGTAGGAGAAGTATGGCCTATTGAAAAAATACAACAGTTAAAGAAACGAGTAGAAGCACATCATTTAGAACTCAGTGTGATAGAGAGTGTACCGGTACATGAAGCAATAAAAATGGGTTTGCCTGAAAGAGATACCTATATTGAGCATTATAAACAAACCGTTAGAAATTTAGGACGCTCGGGTATCAAAACAATTTGCTATAATTTTATGCCAGTATTTGACTGGACACGTAGTGACTTAAATTATGTATTACCAGATGGTTCTACAACTTTAATTTTTGAAGCAGATAAAATTAAAACGTTAGACCCAAGTCTTGGGAAATTGAAGCTTCCAGGATGGGATACTTCTTATGAAGAGCATACGCTTAAGGCACTTTTAGAGCAGTACCAGAGTATTGATGAAGAAAAATTATGGGAGAATCTAGAGTATTTTCTAAAGGCAGTTATACCTGTTTGTGAAGAGGAAGATGTGAAGATGGCTATTCATCCAGACGATCCACCTTGGAGTATTTTAGGATTACCTCGTATTATGACAAACTTTGAAAGCTTAAAGCGCCTCATCACGTTATATGATAGCCCCTATAATGGTATTACCCTATGTGTAGGTTCATTAGGATGTGATTTGAAAAATGATGTTGTAAAGATGATTGAATACTTTGGTCAAGAGAAACGACGTATTCATTTTGCACATTTAAGAAATATACTGGTGGAAAAAGAAGGACACTTTAAGGAGATAGGACATTTATCTGAAAAAGGTTCCTTGGATTTTTATAAAATTGTAAAAGCGTATATAGATTATGATTTTGACGGCTACTATAGATCAGATCATGGCAGAATGATCTGGGGAGAGACAGGAAGAGCAGGATATGGACTTTATGATAGAGCACTAGGTGCAGTGTATATTAATGGACTTATAGAAGGTATTCAAAAAAGTAAATCTGCATATGGAGGGGGAAATAGGTAATGAGAGTAGGTGCGCAGCTTTACACTATTAGGGACTATACGCAAACAGAAGAGGCACTTGAGTTATCGTTTAAGAAATTAGCACAGATAGGATTTGAATGGATACAAGTATCAGGGATCGGTAATATAGATCCTTATAAGGTAAGGGCCTTAGCAGATGAGCATAAGCTAGACATTGTTATTACGCATACAAATCCAAAAGAAATCTTAGAAGATACAGAAGCTGTCATCAAAAAACATGAGATTTACGGCTGTCAACATATTGGTATAGGGGCTATGCCACAAGGATATGAAAGAGACCTAATAGGCATTAGGAAATTCATTAAGGACTATACAGAGGTAGCTAAAAAGCTTCAAGCTAGGGGAATGAAGCTTCATTATCATAATCATGGATTTGAATTTGAAAAGTTTGAGGGAAGATTAGCTTATGATGTACTTATCCATGAAACTGATCCAGCATTATGGGGATTTATACCTGATACTTTTTGGATTCAATTTGCAGGCATCAATGCTGCAAAACAACTGATTGCTTTAAAAGATAGAGTCGTAGCCTGCCATTTTAAAGATCTGGCAATGAAGGGGCATAAGCAAATAATGGTACCTGTTATGGAAGGTAATTTATGTTTTGATGAAATTATAGTGGCATGTGAGATAGCGCATATTGCTTATGCCATGATTGAACAAGATGATTGTAATGGAGAAGATCCTTTTAATTGTTTAGAAAGAAGTTTTGTCAATCTAAGGAAAGTAGGTGTTAAATAATGAATGAAGTGAGAATAGGCATTGTAGGAATTGGGAACATGGGGAGTGTTCATGCCAAAAATATCGTAGATGGAAAAATACAAGGTCTTAAGTTAACAGCAGTATGTGATATTGATGCGCATAAAAGAACATGGGCTAAAGAAAATTTAGGTGAGGAGATAGCTCTTTTTACAGACTATAAAGAAATGATTAAGAGTGGATACATTGATGCGGTGCTTATTGCAACACCTCATTATATTCATCCGGATATTGCAATTTATGGATTTTCTAAAGGCCTCCATGTATTAACGGAAAAGCCAGCAGGTGTTTATACGAAACAAGTAGAAGCTATGAATGCTGCTGCAAAGGAAGCAGGAACTGTATTTGGTGTAGTCTATAATCAAAGAACCAATCCTCTTTATAAAGCATTAAAAAAATTAATCGATGAAGGAAAACTAGGAGAGCTTAAACGTTGTGTATGGATTATTACCAATTGGTACCGTACACAAGCTTATTATGATTCAGGAAGCTGGCGTGCCACATGGGCAGGAGAAGGTGGCGGTGTACTCATCAATCAATGTCCACATAACTTAGATTTATGGCAATGGTTATTTGGGATGCCTTCTAAAGTCACTGGTTTTACGGCTATAGGAAAGTATCATCACATCGAGGTAGAAGATGATGTAACAGCTTATGCGGAATATGACAACGGCGCAACTGCAGTCTTTATTACAACAACAGGGGAATGTCCTGGAACAAATCGCTTAGAAATCTCAGGAGATAGAGGAAAAGCTGTTATTGAAGAAGGCGTACTTAAATTTTATGAATTAGAGCAAGGAGAGAGAGAGTACTGTTTTACTAGCCAGGAAGGATTTGGAAGCCCTAAAATGAATGTACACAACGTGGAGGGAGAAGGGATAGAGACTGGGCATAATGGTATATTACAAAACTTTACTAATGCTATTTTATATGGTGAAAAATTGATTGCGCCAGGAGAGGAAGCTATTAGAGGCTTAACGATCTCTAATGCCATTCATCTTTCAAGTTGGCTAGGTCAATCTGTAGAACTCCCAATCAATGCAGATCTTTACTTAGAAAAGTTACAAGAAAAGATTGCAGATTCTAAGGTTAAGCCTGAAGTCACTTCTAAAATTTCTGATTTACAAGGAACTTATAATAGTCGGTGGGATGTGAGATAGATGGAAACCTTTATGAACGATAACTTTTTATTAGAGACAGAGACTGCCAAGCACTTATTTATGGAGTATGCTAAGCATATGCCCATTTGTGATTATCATTCCCATTTAAGTCCAAAAGAAATTTGGGAGGATAAAAAGTATACCAATATTACCCAGTTATGGCTGTATGGTGACCATTATAAATGGCGTGCTATGCGTCTTGGTGGCATTCCCGAGGACTATATAACAGGAAATAGAAGTGACTATGAAAAGTTCATAGCTTATGCAAAAACATTGGAAAAAGCTATTGGTAATCCATTATATCATTGGACGCATTTAGAACTACAAAGGTATTTTGATATACATACTCCTTTATGTGAAAAGACTGCTAAGGAAATTTGGGATGCTTGTAATAAAGTGATTCAATCAGAAGATTTTAGTGTTCGAAAATTGCTAGAGAAGATGAATGTTTATTATGTAGCAACAACAGATGATCCTATAGATTCACTAGAATTTCATAAGTATTTAAAAGAAGAAGGAAAGTGTTTTACAAAAGTAGCGCCAACCTTTAGACCAGATAAAGTATTAAATATAGAACAAGAAGATTTTAGAGGCTATATAGAGGCATTATCAAAAATAAGTGGGATTGAAATTAAAAGTTTAAAAGCTTTAAAAGAGGCGCTTTTAAAACGAATAGATTATTTTAAGGATTGTGGCTGTCGTTTATCGGATCATTCACTTTCAATGGTTCCTTATGGTCCTATAGAAGAGCGTGAAGCAGCGTTCATATTAGAAAAGGCCTTAAGAGGAGAGCCTTTAACAAGTGAAGAAGTAGAAGGTTATAAAACTTATTTAATGATCTTTTTAGCCAAAGCCTATGAATCACATGGGTGGGCGATGCAACTACACTTAGGTGCTATGCGTAATAATAGTCAAAAGATGCTTAAGAAGATTGGACCAGATACAGGATTTGATTCGGTTAGAGATGGGGAAATAGCAGGTAAGTTATCAGGCTTATTAAATGAGATGGAACTACAAGATGGACTGCCTAAGACGATTTTATATACCTTAAATCCTATTTACAATATGATAGTAGGAACGATGATAGGAAACTTTAGTTCAGATAGTGTAGCTGGGAAAATGCAATTTGGAACGGCTTGGTGGTTTAATGATAACAAAGATGGCATCATAACACAGCTTAAAGATTTAGGTAACACGGGAGTTCTTGGAAACTTTATAGGGATGCTAACAGATTCTAGAAGTTTTCTGTCTTTTACAAGACATGAGTATTTTAGAAGAATCCTTTGCAATCTTATTGGCAAATGGATGGAACAAGGTGAAGTACCTAACGATTTAGCGATGATGGGTAAGATAGTAGAAGATATTTGCTTTAATAATATTAAAAATTACCTTAATGTCTAAGTCTATTATTGATAGCCAATTAACATACGAAGTTTAGGATAAGGAGAATGAAATATGAGCCAATTTATAGTATCAGCTTTTGCCGATGAGATTGATATGGATTTAAAAACTCAAATGGATGTACTAGATACGCATGAAATGAAGTTCATTGAAATGCGCGGCGTAAACGGACAAAATGTTTCAGACCTTACATTAGAAGAGGCAAAAGAAATTAAAAAACAACTAGAAATAAGAGGTTTTCAGGTATCAGCAATAGGTTCTCCTATTGGAAAAATTGGAATAGAGGATTCGTTTGAAGCTGAACTTGATAAATTTAAACATACATTAGAAATCGCAAAGATATTAGATACACGTTATATACGTATGTTTAGCTTCTTTATACCAGAAGATAAAAACCCAGAAGATTATTTCGAAGAAGTGATAAGGAGATGGAGAGCTTATATTGAAGCAGCAGTAGGAACAGGGATGATATTACTTCATGAAAATGAAAAAAATATTTATGGAGATACTGCCGGGAGATGTTTAAAGCTCATAGAGACATTAAAGTGTGATTTTGTAAAATTAACTTTTGATCCAGCCAATTTTGTTCAGGTAGGTCAAGATACTATAGGTGCTTATGAATTATTAAAAGACTATATTGCATATATACACATTAAAGATGCAGATCAAGCAGGAAATGTCGTACCCGCAGGATATGGTATAGGCAATGTAAAAGTTATTTTAGATAACCTTAAACATAGAGGATATGAGGGTTTCTTATCATTAGAGCCTCATCTTGGTCAATTCCAAGGCTTAGAGAACTTTGAGCTAGATGATCGTTATCAAAAATTACCGCCAAGTGGTGCGAAGACTTTTGCTGTAGCAGCTGCTGCATTAAAGAAGCTTATGAAATAAATTCATTTATAAATTAGGTTCATCACCATTAACTGTGCTGGACAAATTAAATACCAAATTTTGTAAATAAAAAATGCCTCTATTATCCTTTACTCTTGTAAGTGCGAACAAACTTGAGAGTGAGCTTTTGACAGTCTAAAGGCTGTCAAGCTGAGCCATAAATTATAGATGATAAGTCAGGATAAAGCTTTATGAGAGCTTGAAAATGAGGTAAACAAGATACAAAAGAAGTAAAGATGTTAATAGGCAATAGAGAGAGAAAAAAATGCAGTGAAAAATATTTTTTATTGAAACTTTTCAAATAACTAAACTGTCTAAAGAGTATTATAGTATGAAAAGGAGTAGATACAATGTTAAGAAGAAGTCAATGGTACATCAGACAATCTTTAAAAGTGGGGTTAATCGTAGCATCTTTAGGAATGGGGGGAATGACTTTTAATTTATATGCGAATGAACTCGATATAGCAGTATCACAGGATAGAGCAGATACAAAAGAGATAAACGTGGTTATGATACCAAAATCTTATCAAGAGGATACAAAAAGTTATAGCGTTCAAGTAACGGTTCCACAAATAAGTAGTGAAAAGTATAGTATGTATGCTAAAACGATAGAGGATAGAATAAACAAAGAGATGCAAGATGCTTTGGAATTAGCTAAACATAGAGGTAAGGAATATTATAAAGCTTATTTAGCAACAGGAGGTAAGGAGTCTGATTACAGACCTGTTGACATAAAAGTGGATTATGATGTGAAGTATAATACAGATGGAGCCGTATCCCTAGGCATTTATAAGACAGAAAGTATAGGTTCTGCATATGATACAGCTTATTTTTACAATTTTGATTTAGAAAGTCAAAAAGAAATAACTTTAAAGGATTTTTATGGTGAAGATTACAAAAGGATTATTGATGAACAAATCATGAATCAAATAAAAGAGCGTATAGCTCAGGAAGATGCCGTTTATTTTGAAGGGTTTGAAGGGATTAAAGAAGATCAGGTCTTTTATATTAATGAAAAAGGAAATCCTGTAATTGTTTTTGATAAGCATGAAATTGCCCCAGAATTTATGGGGATGCAATCTTTTGAAATAGTAAATCCAGCCAAGTTACTTCAGCTAGAACCTGAAGCACATTATGATGTAAAAAGATCTATATTACCTAATAATCCACGTGTAAGTTATCCTAAGGTAGAAGGGTATAAAGGTGAACTTTTACAAGATTATATCAATCAAAGCCTGTATCGTGTAGTTGAAAAGTATCAAAAGGATACTTATTCTAATCTAAGACTAGATTATGATGTAACACGTATGGATGATAGCATCCTCAGTGTACTTTATAGAGGAAGTGTAGATATAGAAGGATTAGGAACAAAAATGTTCGTAGATAGTATTAACATAGATCTTAGTAAGGATAAAACAGTGGATGAGATTAATGTTAAAAATTTCATTTTACCTACTCAAGAAGCACAAACTGCCTTTAATAAAATTTTAGAGGAGAAATTAAAAGAACAGGGGATAGAAGAGGTACAGGTAGAAGGCCTTAGTGTATACTTTAAAGATAACAGAGCAGTATTTTATTACATGATTCCAGACGATAGTGTGCAAAAAGTTGTAGAAGTAGTGATACCTTTAGTTGAATTAGAAGGAATCAAGGCTAACTTTTAGGAGTACTTTAGTCTATATAAGATTGAAATTAATCCCCTTGCAGAAAGATAAGCTGTAAGGGGATTAATTTCAAGAGTGATAGGGTCTCCTATTGGAAAATTGGAGTAGAGGATGCCTTTGAAGTCGAACTTGATAAATTTAAACCTACATGATTAAAAGACTATATTGCATATATGCATATTTAAAGATGCAGATCAAAAAGGAAATGTAGCACTGGAAGGATATGGTATAGGTAATGTAAAAGACATTTTAGATAACCTTAAACATAGAGAATATGAGGGTTTCTTATCATTAGAGCCTCACCTTGGTCAATTCCAAGCTTTAGAGAACTTCGAGTTAGATGATCGTTATCAAAAATTACCGCTAAGTGGCGCGAAGACGTTTGCCGTAGCAGCTACTGCATTAAATGAATTTATGAAATAAATTCATTTATACGTTATAATAGAACTAGAAGTATACTACAGGAAGGAGGGGTCGAATATGAAAATGCTTTTTAAACAACGTTTTTTCTCATGGTTTGATAGTTATGATATTTATGGGGAAGATGGAAGTGTCTTATATACAGTTAAAGGAAAGATGGCATGGGGACATTGTCTAGAAGTCTATAATGCCAAAGAAGAACATATTGCCACCTTGAAGGAAGAGGTATTTACTTGGATGCCAAGATTTCGTATATACTTAGGAGATCATTATGTAGGAGATATCAAAAAGGAGTTTACCTTTTTTAAACCTTCTTTTTCCTTAGATTATAAGGGATGGGAAGTAACAGGTGATTTTTTTGATTGGGATTATGAAATAACAGAGAGTGGCTCTGCTATCGCATGGGTTTCAAAACAGCTTTTCAATTTTACCGATACCTATACCATTGAAGTGGCTCAGCCTGAAAATGCCTTAATGTGTCTTATGATTGTACTTGCTATTGATGCTGCTAAATGTTCAGAAAATAATGCCTAAAGCGTATAAGTTTCCTTTCATTTAAAGTATTTTATTCATTTCATAATAGAGAATAAACAGCTTAAAGTAGGATTGCTTTAAGCTGTTTTATTTTGACAGAGCTAGCATAAGTGTATAAACTTATTTAACGTATAGAATAAATAAAGCCACGAGGAGTTAAGTGAGACGAATTGTCATAATCTAAGCTTACTGGTATGATAAGAATAAGAGATTTAATGGATAGACCTAAGACAGTTAGGATTTAATCATAGACAACAATAGTGAAGGATTTGAAATAACGTATGAAAAAATTAGTCATTGGAATATTAGCACACGTAGACTCGGGTAAGACTACCTTATCCGAGAGTATGCTTTATTTGAGCGGTAAAATTCGAAAGTTAGGTAGGGTAGACAATAAGGATGCTTATCTAGATACTTATGAGTTAGAAAGGGCAAGGGGGATTACCATCTTTTCTAAACAGGCTATGCTAACGGTAGAGGATACTCAGATAACCTTGTTAGATACCCCTGGACATGTAGATTTTTCGGCTGAAATGGAGAGAACACTTCAAGTATTAGATTATGCCATTTTGGTTATTAGTGGTGCAGATGGTGTGCAAGGGCATACACAGACACTATGGCGATTACTAGCTCTATATCAAATACCTGTTTTTCTATTTGTTAACAAGATGGATCAACCAGGAACGGATAAGGAAAAATTACTAGAAGAATTAAAAAAACGTTTAAATGATGGTTGTATTGAATTTGGACAAGAGGAGAGCGAGGACTTTTATGACCAGCTGGCCATGTGTGATGAAGAGCTTATGGAAAGCTATCTAGAGACGGGAGAGATTCATACTGTGCAAATTGCAAAAGGGATTAAAGAGCGTAAAGTATTCCCATGTTTCTTTGGTTCAGCATTAAAATTAGAGGGTATAGAAGCGTTCATGCAAGGCATTGTAAAGTATGCGCAGATACCTTCTTATGATGAGGCATTTGGTGCAAAGGTATTTAAGATCGTAAGAGATGAGCAAGGCAATCGCCTAACTTATATGAAGATTACAGGTGGAAGTCTTAAAGTTAAAGAGGCTTTAGTTAATCGGGATTGGGAAGAGAAAGTAAATCAGATTCGTATCTATTCAGGGCAAAAATTTGAAGCAGTGAATGAGGTAGAGGCAGGGACTATATGCGCCGTAACAGGACTTAATCAAACTAGGCCAGGAGAAGGCTTAGGGATAGAAGAAGCTTCAAGTACACCCCTCCTAGAACCTGTACTTTCTTATCAAATTTTACTGCCGGAAGGCTGTGACCCAAGAGTTATGCTCCCTAAATTACGTCAGCTTGAAGAAGAATCACCAGAACTTCATATTGTATGGAATGAGGAGCTTCAGGAAATTCAGGCACAGATTATGGGGGAAGTTCAAATTGAAATTTTACAGAGTCTTATAGAGGAGCGCTTTGGCGTGCGTGTAGCCTTTGACTCAGGAAGAATTCTGTATAGAGAAACCATTGCAAATGTAGTAGAAGGTGTGGGCCACTTTGAACCTTTAAGACATTATGCAGAGGTGCATTTATTATTAGAACCTGGAGAGAGAGGAAGCGGCGTGCAGTTTGCATCAAGCTGTAGTGAAGACGAATTAGAAAGAAACTGGCAAAGACTTGTGCTATCCCATTTAGAGGAGAAAGACTATAAGGGTGTCCTTACAGGATCTGTCATTACAGATATGAAGATCACTTTAGTAGCAGGACGCGCACATAAAAAGCACACAGAAGGCGGTGACTTTAGAGAGGCGACTTACCGTGCAGTGAGACAGGGACTAAAGCAGGCAAAATCTGTATTGTTAGAGCCTTATTATGCTTTCCAATTAGAGCTCCCTGAAAAAATGGTAGGGCGTGCTATGACAGATATTGAGAAAATGCAAGGAACATGTGAAATCTCTCAGACAGATGGTGAAACGGCAGTTCTTGTAGGCAGTGCACCTGTTGTAACCATGAGAAACTATCAAAAAGAGGTTATTGCTTATACTAAGGGACACGGCAGACTATTTTGTAGTTTAAAGGGGTATGAACCTTGTCATAATGCAGATGAAGTTATAGAGTGTATAGGCTATGATTCTGAAAGAGACATAGAAAATCCAACAGGCTCTGTATTTTGTGCGCATGGGGCTGGCTTCTTAGTTACATGGGATGAAGTAAAAGATTATATGCATATTGAGAGTTACTTGAAGGATGAAAAAGAAGCCTTACAGCAAGTAGAGAAGAACCAAGAGACATTTGTAGAAGAAGAGTGGATTGGTTTAGAAGAGATTGACCAAATACTCAATAAAACTTTTTATGCTAACCAAGGAGAAAAATCAGTTTGGAAAAAACGTAAGGCAGGACGCCAGGCTTATTTTGAACCTGTTACTTATACAAGTAGACCGAGAGGTTCCAAAGAAGAGTATCTTCTTGTAGATGGGTATAATATTATCTTTGCATGGCCTGAGCTTAGAGATCTGGCACAGGATAATATGGATGGTGCTAGAATTCAATTACTCGAGTGCCTTACCAATTACCAAGGAATAAAAAAGTGTCAAATCATTGTTGTATTTGATGCCTATCGTGTGCAAGGTAACCGTGCCGAAATCCTGGATTATCAAAACATTCATATGGTCTATACCAAAGAAGCACAAACGGCAGACCATTATATTGAAAAATTTGTACATGATCATCAGGCTAAGTATGATGTAACAGTAGCAACATCAGATGGATTGGAGCAAATTATCATCAGAGGAGCGGGATGTGCGTTGCTATCCGCTCGAGAGTTAAAGGAAGAAATTGAAAGAGCCAATGAAAGAGTAATGCAGGCCTATCAAGACAAACAAGTGGTAGAGCGTAATTATTTAGCAGATGCTTTATCACCCGAGCTTAAACAGCAGATGGAAAACTTAGTTAAAGAAGATTAAAAGGGCTATGCCTCGTATGAATGACGAGGCATAGCCCTTAAGTTTAAGGAAACGGATATTCAAATTTTATTTTTAGTGTAGATAAATGTCAGTTCATGTAGTTTAGAGGTTGATAAAGTACGCGTGATAAGATACCATAAAGGTATAGAGAAGATGACTAAAAATTTACTTGTAGGAGCTAGCTATAGGGGATGAAAGTGATGCATACACCATACATGTATCCTATGTCAGCTAGATTAGCATAGGAGGGTTGAGATGAATAAAAAAGCTAAAAAAAGATACCGTAAGAAGATAAGAAAGTATATAGTAGGAACCAGTTTAGTTATACTAAGCACTGGAATGATTGTAACAATTTATAGTAGTACATTAGAAGATAAGCCTTTTAATGAATATAAAAATGAAACTGAAATGCTAGATAATGATAAGAATAAAGATGAGCCCATAAATGAAAAGCAAGAGGAAGGCATAAGCGAGGAGGCGTATAGCGATGAAAATACAAATGAAAATGCAGATGAGACTGCGGATGTAGAGCCCACTTTATACTATTATGAAGCGGATAAAGAAGAACGCTATTTAGCCTATGCCGAGCGTTATCCAAAGCTTCCATATGAGGAGGTAGTGTGGCAAGTAAATGCAGGTGTTGATCAGCCTCATTATACAGGAGTAACAGAAATTACGGATACAGAAGAAGAGATTATTCTCGTTAATAAATATCATAAGTTGCCTCTTGATTTTGAGCCAAAAGAGTTAGTGCCATTAAGTTCCGGGCCACTTGTAACCCCGGCTACTAAAGAGGCCTATGAACAGATGGTACGTGATGCAAAAGCTGAGGGATATTCTATAAGAGGAGTATCGGCATATCGCAGTATAGCTTACCAGATCGATGTGTATAATCGTTATCTTAGACAAGATCCTGAAGAGGTTGTAGATACTTATAGTGCCAGACCAGGATTTAGTGAACATCATACAGGTAGGACCATTGATTTAGACAATATCTACCGTACAATGGATGAATTTGAACATACTAAAGAAGCAAAATGGGTAGCTGAAAATGCTTATAAATATGGTTTTATTGTACGTTATCCTAAAGATCATGAAGATATAACAGGGTATATATATGAACCATGGCATATTACATATGTTGGAATCCCAATAGCTACTGAGATGAAAGAACAAGGAATAGAGACATTAGAAGAATACTGGGTAAAATATGTAGATCATAAAAAAGCTGAGTTCTAAAGAACTCAGCTTTTTTTTATAGCAATTAATTTTTTAATAGCTTCAAAACTTTCCTTACTTATAACATGTTCAATTTTACATGCATCTTCTAGTGCGATTTCTTCACTTACACCAAGCTGTTTTAGCCAAAAGGATAAAATCTTATGTCTTTCATAAATCATTTCAGCCACTTCTTTGCCTGTATCGGTTAAGTAGATAAATCCGGCTTCAGTGACCGTAATATAATGATTTTCACGTAGATTTTTCATAGCCGTACTAACGCTTGATTTTTTGAAGTTTAATTCATTTGCGATGTCAACGGAACGTACAACAGGAAGCTTTTGACTTAATATGAGAATGGTTTCTAAATAGTTTTCAGCTGATTCATTTAGACTCATAATGACTCCTTTTGTTGTCTAGAAAATAGAAATAGGTTACTCATTAAAATAAAGTATAGCATGGTGCATATTATTTTTCAAACGCTGAGGAGTGGCGATACTCAAGAGGCGTGCAGTGGTATGTTTCACGAAATCTTTTAATAAAGTTACTGGTATAAGGGTAACCAACTTTACGAGCAATTTCGGCTATACTTTCATCTGTTGTGCAAAGAAGATGAGCAGCAAGGGACATGCGCATAGAAGTTATAAACTGTCCAATAGGCAGATGATAATAGTATGAAAAGCCTGCCTTCAACTTTTGAGGATTTAAAAGCACTAATTCACTTAAGTGTTCAATAGTAGGCGGAGATTGAAGGTTTTCTATAAGGATTGTATGGGCTTTTTGAATAGCACGAATATCCTGAGCATTGAAATGTAAATACTTATTTTTACCAACAGGTACTTTGCCGTAATAAAGTTGTTTGGTAAAGGCATGTTCAGGAGATGCTTGTAGGGTTTCCATAAGAATTCCTATACATTGAAGGAGATAGCTTTCTAAGAGAAGCGGATTAAGGGTATTTTGTTTAGCAAGAGACTGCATCTTTTCTAAAAGGGTAACGATCTCTATAGGAAGATAACGATAGGTAAAATTGGGTGTAAAGTTTTCAAAGCTAAAATCCGCATTCAAGCTCTTTTTAATAATATCCTCAAAATACGTCTCATGTATAGTGAATTCTGCACCATGAAAGTGCTGACCTTTCGTCCAAGTTTGTTTCCCTTTAAGGTTTTTTTCAATGACAAAAAAAGAAGAAGGTGTAAAGGATCCTGTAGGCTGATTTTCAAGTTTGAAATTGGTAGTACCTTCATAAACTGTTCCAAAGCGGATTAAATGTTCTGGATTATCAAAAGCCAGCTTAAAAGAGTGAGGGACTGTATAATCTGCAATACCAAAAGAATAATAGCCAGGACGTTCATAAAATAGAAAATATCCATTTTCAGGATGTTGTGGATTTTTATAAAGAATAGAATGGTTTTGCTTATGAGGAAGAAATGTTAAGGCTTGTAGGACCGTTTCACGAAAGGATTTAGAAGATTTAACAAGTTTATACATAGTATTTCCTCCATGATAAAAAATATAGAAAAAGTATACGAGATTGTTTCTCAAAAAGCAAGGCTGTCTAAAAGGAGATAATGCAATCGGATGATAAAATAATGAAAAGAGATGAAAAGCTTGTTTGAGTGGAGGGGGCTATGTATAATCCAACTATCTGTTAGTTACAACTAACCAAAATGAGTCGAAGAGAACGATGTAGACGAAAAGGAGATATAAGATGAAAAAGCATATTTTACTTGTAATGAGCATCTTTGTATTGGTTTTTAGCCTTGTAGGTTGTGGTAATAATAACCAAGCAGGACAGCAAAGTGCCAATGAAGGACAAGAAGCAAAAGAAACACGCGTAGTAAAAGATGTAAAAGGAGAAGTGGAAATTCCTATGCATCCAGAACGTATTGTAGATATTAGTGGAGCAAGTGATATTTTATCTATTTTAGGCTATGACGTTATTGGAACAGCCAATAGTGATGGTTATGATTATACAAAATTCCCATCTTATTTAGAAGATGTACTTGGACATGCACAAATTTTAGGTTATAGCATGTTAGCTGAAATGGATGTAGAAGCTATTATTGCATTAGAACCAGATTTAATTGTTATCTCTACAGTACAAGAAAAAATGTACGATCAATTATCAAAAATTGCTCCAGTCATTATGGTGGAAATGAAACAAATGGACTGGAAAGAAGATTTTATGCACGTAGCTACAATCTTTGGTGAAGAAGAGAAAGCAACGGAGTGGATTGATACTTACTTAGCAAAAGCCAAAGAAGTTGGTGCAAGCATTAGAGAAACATATGGCGAAGAAAGTTCTTATTTATCTTTCTTAGCAAGCGGTGGTAGCTTATTTATCTTTGATGGTGCTGGTCTTGGGACAATCTTTTATGATGATATGGGCTTAGCAAAACCAGAAGGAATGCCACAACAAGAAAATGTCAGCTTACCCGTTGTAACATTTGAAGGCTTAGCAGAAATTAATGCAGATTATATCTTTGCTATTGCAACAGATGAAGACTTAGCTGCTTTAACAGCAAGCAGTATTTGGAACGGAACAGAAGCTGTAAAAAATGGAAATGTCGTAACATTACCAGCAAGTCCATACTTTAATCAAGGTTATAGCCCAATCGGAAGATTAGTATTTGTAGAAGAAGTAGAAGCTTTATTAGCAGGTATGCATGAATAAGAAAACCTTTTTTCTTGTTAGTACGTGTAGCATAATTGCAGTAATTGGGCTAGTTATTGCAGTGAGCTTTGGCGCAAAGCGTATTCCCTTACAAGTTGTTTGGGACAGCATCTTTCATTATGAAGATATTTTAGAAATGCAATTAGTCCGAGATGTTCGTATACCAAGAGTGATTAGTACCGCCTTTGTAGGCGGTATTCTTGGTATTACTGGGGCTATGATGCAGGGGGTTACAAGAAACCCAGTAGCAGAACCTTCATTAATGGGTATTACGCAAGGGGCTACCTTTGCTATAGCTTTAGTAGGTGCAAGTTCATCTTTATATGGATTATTTGGCAATACTGCGGCAGCCTTTTTAGGTGCCATAGTAAGTGGTTTATTAGTACTTGGGTTTAGTATGAAAAGTGCTAGAAATATGAATATTTCACGTTTATTATTAGCAGGAACGGCATTAAGTACTTTCTTTATTTCTATGGCAACGATTATTGCACTGCTTACGAATAAATCACAAAACTTAGCCTTTTGGCTATCAGGAGGTTTTCGTGCAGTGACTTGGGAGAGTGTAAAATTAGTGGTTATAGTAGGTGGACTGACAACACTGATAGCACTCTTTTTATCGCCTAAAATTAATATCGTTAACTTAGGAGAAGATGTTTGTATAGGTCTTGGAGAAAATCCCGTTAAAATTCGTATGTATACTTTACTGCTGATTATTCCAATGTGTGCAGTATGTGTAGCTGTAGCGGGAAACATAGCGTTTGTTGGCTTAATCGTACCCCATATTGTAAGAAAAATAGTTGGGCAAGATTACCGCATCATTATGCCGATCTCTTTCTTATGTGGGGCAACCCTTGTCATTTGGGCAGACGTATTGGCTCGATTAGTTAATCAGCCGTATGAAACACCTATTGGACTCTTTACTTCTATCGTTGGCGTACCTTTATTTATATGGATGGTTAGAAAGGAGAGTTAGAAATGAAAAAACGTGTAGTTATGGCGACTATCATTACTAGTCTTCTTTTTATAGGTATCTTTTTCTTAGCGATTAGCTGGGGAAGTTACAATATAGCTTTTGAAGATGTTGTTAAAACGTTAGTTGGAGCAGGATCAAGACTTCAGCAAACAACCATATGGGATATTCGTTTACCTCGAATAGCAGTGGCAATGGTTGTAGCGATTGCCTTATCTACTTCAGGCTGCATTTTGCAAAGTGTGACACGCAATGAGCTTGCAGAGCCTGGTATGATTGGGATTAATGCAGGGGCAGCAATAGCTGTTGTCTTTTTAATATCTTATGGGCAAACAACTTATTATGATCGTATTGGAGATTTTGCCTTATTTGTTATGCCCATTGTAGCTATTTTAGGGGCATTTTTAAGTGGAGGACTTATTTATAGACTAAGCTATAAAAAAGGGATATCACCCACTAAGCTTATTTTAACAGGGATTGGTGTAAATGTTGGGATTAATGCTGTCATCTCCTTATACCAGCTGAATATGTCAAAAGGAGACTACAATCAGGTGCTTACTTGGATTAGTGGAAGCTTATGGGGAAGCAGTTGGAAATTTTTCTTCTTAGTTATGCCACTTATCCTTCTCTTTTTAGGGCTAGTCATCTGGAAGAACAAAATACTAGATGTGCTGGATTTAGGAGATGAAATTGCAATAGGATTAGGTGTATGTGTAGAAAAAGAAAGAAAGATTCTATTTTTCTATGCCATTGCATTAGCAGCACTTGCAACCTCTGTAGCCGGTAATATTGCTTTTCTTGGCTTATTAGGTCCACATATTGCAAAACGCTTAGTAGGTCCTATTCATAGAAGACAAATACCTATGGCAGCCCTTATCAGTTGCATCCTTATTGTATTTGCAGACTCAATTTCAAGAAATGTTTTTTCACCTATTGAAATTCCAGTTGGCATTACACTAGCAATTGTTGGAGTACCTTATTTTATTTATTTAATGTTAAAAGAATAAGAGGTTTGGAGGAACAAATGGAAGCCATTAATATAAAAGACTTAGATGTCGCTTATGAACAAAGATATATTATAAAAAATATGAACTTAGAAATTCCTAAGGGAAAAATTACAATGATTATTGGGTCAAATGGTTGCGGAAAATCTACTTTACTCAAAACCATTGCACGTATTATTACACCTAAAAAAGGAGAAATCCGATTAAATGGTGTAAGTATTAAAGAGCAGGCGCCAAAAGATATTGCAAAAAAAATGGCTGTGTTGCCGCAAAGTCCTACTGTTCCTTCAGGGCTTCTTGTTAAAGAATTAGTTTCTTATGGCAGATTTCCTTATCAAAGTGCTATGGGTGGCTTAAAGCAAGAAGATATAGATAAAGTACAAAAGGCTATGGAAGATACCGGTATTATTGAGTTCGCCAATCGCCCAGTGGACAGTTTATCAGGTGGACAAAGACAACGTGCATGGATTGCTATGGCCTTAGCGCAGGAAACAGAAATTTTAGTATTAGACGAGCCTACGACTTATTTGGATATGGCACATCAGTTAGAAATTCTCTTGTTACTACAGAAACTCAACAAAGAACAAAATCGTACGATTATTATGGTCTTACACGAACTGAATAATGCTACGAAATTTGCGGACTATCTTATTGGTGTTAAAGAAGGTGAAGTTATTTTTAAAGGGGAACCTTTAGAGGTGATTACGAAAGAAAATCTACAAAAACTTTATGGCATTGATGCCAAATTGCAGTTAGATGAAACAAACAGTTATCCAATTTGTGTTGATTTTAATATTGGACGAGAGGATTCAAAGGAAAGGAATGAGTATGCAAAGTAAGCTTTATCATAAAAATTTTAATATATTAGTACTTGGGCAGATTATATCCCTATTTGGAAGCTCTATTCAGCGCTTTGCTTTGTCCTTGTATCTACTGGATTTAACGGGATCAGCGAGTATTTTTGCATCTATTTTAGCAATCTCTATGATTCCTATTGTACTCATTTCACCTATAGCGGGGATTTTAGCGGACCGTGGCAATAAGAAAAAGCTTATGGTTGCTTTAGATCTTATAAGTGGGCTACTCTTAGTCTTCTATGCAGGAATTGTACTGCAAGGGAAAGATCATGTGGTCATTATAGCCCTTGTCATGATTTTATTATCTACCCTTTCTACTATTTATCAGCCTGTAGTCAATACTTGTATTCCTATTCTTGTTGCAGATGAGCATTTGGTAAAGGCTAATGCAATTATTCAGCAAGTTGCTTCTTTAAGCAATTTCTTAGGACCGATTTTTGCAGGGATGTTATATGGACTCTTTGGCATTACAGGCGTCATTCTTTTAAATATGATAAGCTTTTTATTCTCGGCAATAATGGAATTATTTTTAGACATTCTACATACCAGGGGAGAGCAAAAAGAATCTTTTAAACAGGTCTTTTTAACAGATATGAAAGAAAGTTATCAGTATTTAAGATATAAAAATCCTATTGTTTTACGTATGCTTTTATTCTCTGGATTCTATAATTTGTTTTTAGTACCTGTATTTAGTATAGTAGCACCTTATTTAATTAAGGTTACGTTTGGGCTATCTGCAGAGGTTTATGGAATAGCAGAAGGTATGATTGCACTTGGTATGATTATGGGTGGGGCTATTATTACATGGAAGCCTAACCGTTTCCATATTAAGCGTGTGCATAGGTTACTTTATATGACATCTTTAGCAATGCTTATGATGGGCGGTTCAGTATGGTTATTCCAATTAGGTAAGGGGTCAGCTCTTTTTAGTGTTATGATCTTTACACTGTTTGGAATGGTCATTATGGGCGTACTAGGCATTGCCAATGTGCTGAGCGCAGCTTATTTATATCATGAAGTAGAAGGTTCTATGTTAGGTAAAATTTTAGCCTTTGGCTCAGCCTTTGCTACTTTATGTATTCCACTAGGACAAATCCTATTTGGGGAGTTAATTGAGAACTTGGTAGGTCATATAGAATGGATTATTTGGTTTGCAGCCCTCTTTGTATTCGGTGTAACAAGCTTAGTACGTTGGAATGTCTTACAAATTAAAGATGAATAAAGTATTTTTTATTCTACGTTTTAGATGAAAAAATTACTTGGACAAGATATAATGAAATTACAGTAAAAGTTTAAAATTTTAAGCTATTAAATAGGAATAAGTTTGAGTAAACGAGGGTGAGGGGAAAGGTTATGAATTGGAGAGAACTGGCAAAGCATTTACAGATAAATGAGAGGGGGATAGCTTGCTTAGAGCGTGTGGAAGAAAGTAAGCTTAGCCTTGAAACAATTTGTAGTACTAAAAGTCATGAGCAGTTTTTTAAAGCAGTTAAACAACAAGCTTTATATGATAAGCTAGATTATAGAGAAGTATTTGCCTATGTGTATATGGTGTTAGCAGCTAGGGCTTATGACAAGTACAAAGAAGAGGGCATTGATGATGAGATTTATTATGATACGATGATGGACTTAGTCATTTGGAGTGATGATTGTTATAAGAAATTTGGCATATGGGGGATTGATGAATATGGCTGGCTTATTCATCATGTACAGCTTAAAATCTTTAAATTAGGGCGCTTACAGTTTCAGCCTATAACACTTGGAGAAGCCATAGTTTGTGAGGCGTACAAACTAGAAAAAGGAGAAAAGGTTCTTAATGTACATATACCAGCAGGGGAAGCATTAGATCATGATAAGTGTAAGGCATCCTATAAGATGGCCAAGCAATTTTTTAAGGATGGCAACATGAATTGTATATGTTCTTCTTGGCTTCTTAATCCAGTTTATGAGGCGCTTCTTCCTGCAAGCTCTAATATCGTTCAATTTCAGAAGGATTACTATATCTATGAGGTAGATGATTTATGTATGCAAGCTGAGGAAAGAATCTTTGGAGAGGTTAAGTCTAATCCGAATTTCTATGCACAAGATACAACTTTGCAGAAAGTAGCAGCTACTTATTTAAAGCAAGGGAAAAGGTTAGGAATAGGTAAAGGGGTTTTAAAAGTAGATTAATAAAAAGCGAATAAGAAAATAAAAGCATTAAAACAATTAAGGTTTTAGTGCTTTTTTTTATTGAGAAGCTAAGTGAAATGAAATAAGAAGTGTAAAAAATATTTGTTGCAGATCGTGTTAAGATGGAGATCTTTAGTGTTTCATAACTTTTTTTGTTCTAAAATACATAATTATACTTATACACTTGACTTAGAGTAAACTTTAAGTGTTATGCTGAATAAGATTAAAACATTCTTAAAAAAGTTCATGAGGAGGGGATAAGGATGAGAACGAAAAAATTATGTATAGCAGGTATATGCCTTACATTATGTATGCTACTACCCTTTTTGACAGGGCAAATTCCTCAGATAGGTAATGCACTAAGTCCAATGCATATTCCTGTTTTACTATGCGGTATGTTATGTGGAGGAATTTATGGAGCTCTAATAGGTTTTATAGCGCCTATACTTCGATTTATGCTATTTGGAATGCCGCCTATCTTTCCAATAGGAATTGCTATGGCCTTTGAACTCGCAGCTTATGGTATGGCTTCAGGTGTGATTTACCGTGCATTGCCTAAAAAGGCGATTAATATTTATATTTCACTAATAAGTGCTATGCTAGTTGGGCGAGTAGTTTGGGGAATTGCAAGATTTATAATGGCTTTGGCTTTTGGCATTGAATTCTCTTTCCAAATGTTCCTATCCGGTGCTTTTATTACAGCTATTCCGGGGATTATATGCCATATTTTAATTATTCCAATCCTTGTAATGGCTTGTCAAAAAGCAGGGGCAGTTCTAAAAGCAAATGAGCAAGAAATAAAGGTAGGGTAAAATACACAGTACATAGGAAGGAAATAGAAAGATGCAGAATGAGGTTATCTTGAAGATAGAAGCGTGTATTAAAGAAAAGGATAAATGCATTTTAGCCATAGATGGCAGAGCAGCAGCAGGCAAAACAACTTTAGCCAATTTACTTCAAGAATACTTTGATGGGGCAGTTATCCATATGGATGATTTCTTTTTACCTTTGGAATTAAGAACAAAAGAGCGTTATGCTACGCCTGGTGGTAATGTACATTATGAAAGGTTTAATGAAGAAGTAGGAAGTCAGCTTACAATAGGGCATGCTTTTAAATACCAAAGGTTTAATTGTAAGAAAATGCAGCTCGATACTTGGCAGGAAGTAGAAAGTAAAAAAGTTATGATTGTAGAAGGGACTTATGCTACACATCCAGAAATTCAAGTAGCTTATGATATGAAACTCTTTTTAGATATCAATAAGAAGGAGCAGAAAAGTAGAATCTTACATAGAAATGGGGAGAAGATGTTAGAGCAGTTCTTAAGTAAATGGATTCCTTTAGAGGAAATGTATTTTGAAAGTTACAGTGTAATGGAGCATTGTCATAGGGTATTGACTTAGAGCGTACTCGAAGTGCTAGGCTAATAAAGGTAGAAAAAGTAATTCTATTACAATAATCAAGGGGGATGAAGTAGAATGGAACAGAAAAAATTAGGCTTTGGATTTATGCGTCTGCCATTAACCAATAAAGAAGATCAAAATAGCATTGATTATGAGATGCTCAGTCAAATGGTGGATACTTTTCTAGAAAGAGGCTTTACTTATTTTGATACAGCCTATATGTATCATAACTTCAAAAGTGAGATTGCACTACGTGAAGTATTAGTTAAGCGTCATGACAGAGCATCCTTTACAATAGCAACAAAGATGCCAACTATGTTTTTACGTCAGAAAGAAGATATGGAAAGGATCTTTAGTGAACAGCTAGAAAAATGTGGAGTAGAGTATTTTGATTATTACATGCTTCATAATTTAGGTGTTTCCCACTATGAAATTGCAAAGAAAATGGATGCTTTTGCTTTTATACAGCAGAAGAAAGCAATAGGCCAAATCAAGCAAATAGGTTTTTCATTCCATGATACAGCAGATTTATTAGATGAAATTTTAACAGAGCATCCAGAAGTGGACTTTGTACAACTTCAAATTAATTATCTGGATTGGGATAATGAAAGCATTCAATCAAGAAAATGTTATGAAGTGGCAATTAAGCATAAAAAGTCCGTTATTGTTATGGAACCTGTTAAGGGAGGAGCATTAGCAGATATTCCAAGGGAAGCTGAAGAGCTGTTTAAAACTTATCATCCAGATTTATCTATACCATCTTGGGCCATTCGTTTTGCGGCAAGTCTAGAAAACGTCATAATGGTTTTAAGTGGTATGTCAAATATGGAGCAGCTTTTAGATAATACGAGCTATATGCAGGAATTTGAGCCTTTTACTCAAAAAGAATATGAAAAAGTAGGAGAAGCAGTAGAGATAATCAATAAAGCTATTACAGTTCCTTGTACAGCTTGTCAGTATTGTGTAGATGGATGTCCAAAGCATATTCCGATTCCAAACTATTTTGCCCTATACAACACAGAAAAACAGGTAACCAATTCCGGATTTTCTACACAGCGCGTTTATTATAGCAATTATACAAAGCAGTATGGAAAGGCATCGGATTGCATAGGGTGCAAAAAATGTGAGAGAAGTTGTCCACAGCATATTGAAATAACAAAACACCTAGAGGATGTAGCAAGAACATTTGAATAAATAAAAAGCCAGAGTACTTTATAGAAGGTACTCTGGCTTTTTGTTTTAAAACGAATGTTGCCCTTCTTCTAATTCAGCATCTGCCTTTGTTACATGGACTGTTCCAGGTGGGTGATTTGGCGGAGCGTAGATGGAATACAGCTTAAGTGGCACTGAGCCAGTATTGATTAGATTATGCCAGGTGCCAGCAGGAATGATAAAAGCATCGTCAGCAAATACAGGTTGCTGGAAACTAGGTATATCTTTATGAGTACCCATCATAACAAGGCCTTGACCTTGTTCAAGACGTATAAATTGATCGACATCACTGTGCATTTCTAAGCCAATATCTTCTCCAGGAAGAAGACTCATTAAAGTGAGTTGCAGATATGGACCTGACCATAAAGCTGTGCGGAAGTTATTATTACTTTTAGTAGCCTGCTCAATATTAATAGCAAAAGGATAAGGTCCATAATCTTTAAGGCGCTCGGTCATATCTTGGGAAGTGGCATTACCTCTGTATCGTCTAGGGTTTGGGGAATTATAATGATTAAAAAGACCCATTGTAGTGCTCCTTTCATGGTGATACATTATTAGTATATGTAAGGGCTGTATAGAAGTGATAAGTTGGGAGTATTTACTGATTTTAGATTGGATAAAAAAGGATTAAGGATTAGGCAGTATAAGCTATTAGACCATTGCATAAGGACTTAGAAGGAGAAGTAAAAAAGGTAAAAGGTTTTTATAGACCTATATAAATAGGCTTTTCTGTATCTATCGCTTTAGTATATAATAGAAGCAACCTAAATAAAGGAGTTACGAATCGATGAAGTTTTATTTTGCACCTATGGAAGGCATAACAGGATATGTTTATAGAAGGGCTCATGCCCATTTCTTTAATAATGTTGATAAATATTTTCTTCCTTTTATTGCAGCTAATCAGCATGGAAGTTTTTCAACAAGAGAATTACATGATATTTTACCGGAGCATAATGAGGGGGTAGTAGCCATCCCTCAGATTTTAACGAATAACGCAGAAGATTTTATTCGTACGTCTAGGCAGCTGCAAGAATTTGGTTATAATGAGATTAATCTGAACTTAGGTTGCCCTTCAGGGACCGTAGTCACTAAAAATAAAGGGTCTGGTTTCCTTTCACAAAAGGAGGCGTTAGATCAGTTTTTAGAAGAAATTTTTGCACAATCTCTTACGAAGATTTCAATTAAAACACGTATAGGGAAAGATAGTGCAGAAGAATTTTATGAGCTTATTGAAATCTTTAATAAGTATCCTATGGAGGAGCTTATTATCCATCCTAGAATTCAAAAGGACTATTATAAGAATAAACCGAACATGGAAATCTTTAAGGAAGGTCTTGCTTTAAGCAAAAATCCAGTGTGCTACAATGGGGACCTTTTTACAGTAGAGCACTATGAGAATTTTACAAAAGCTTATCCAAATGTAGAAATGGTCATGCTAGGAAGAGGTTTACTTGCTAATCCAGGCCTTATTCGTGAAATTAAAAGCCATAAACCATTAGATAAAGAGGTACTTAAGGACTTTCATGATAGAATTTATGCAGATTATCAAGGCATTATGTCTGGGGAACGTAATGTCCTCTTTAAGATGAAAGAATCTTGGTTCTATATGATTTATATGTTCTCTAATCATGAAAAGTATGCCAAGAAAATTAAAAAAGCTCAAAGATTATCTGATTATGAGCTAGCAGTAGAAAGTTTATTTAGAGAGCAAGAGATTGTAGAAGGTGCGGGCATGTTTTCTTCTAAATCTATAGAGTAAGCCAACAGAGCATTAAGCTTTCGTTAAGGCTAGAAAGGTAAGATAGGATTAGAATGAGCTAACGATATGCTCCTTAAATAAAAATACAAAAATGGACTGCTAGATGGCAGTCTATTTTTATAAAAAGTTTAAAAGTGCTTTACAACCTTCTACAATATCCTCACCAATAAGGCAGAATAGATTTTGAGTATTATAATTATCCATACACAGAATAGAGCCATATTGATCATAGTCCTCCTATAAAACACTTCTAAACTTGCAAAGCCCAAAAGGATAAAATATAATAGCTTTAAACAGAAAATTGAACTAGAGTAAAGTGTAATATTGCGTAAACCATAAACAGTTAGGAGACAGAAATGGAAAAGGGAAAGCATATCAAAGGCATACTATTTGATAAAGATGGTACATTACTTGATTTTGAGCAAACCTGGAGACCTGTATGGAATAAGACAGAAGAGCAATTGGGTATCATTTTACAGATAAGTGAAAGGGAAATGAGAGAAATCAGAGAAAGATTAGGGATTTTAGAAGATGGATTTACCTCAGATAGTATCTACGTAGCAGGTACACTCTTAGATTATGCACAGATTATTTCTAAGGTGAGTCAAAAAGAATTAAGTACAGTTTTAGAGGTATTAAACGCCATATATAAAGATTTTGTAGAAAGTAAAAAGCTACATATTGTACCTATTGGAAATCCAAAAGAAATTATGACCTACTTAAAACAAAAAGGCTACAAATTGGGGATTGTAACAGCAGACAATTTGTTAAATACAGAGTACTTTGTTAAGGAGACAGGTCTAGAAGCATTAATCGATTTTATTGCATCAGATGATGGGTATTACCAAATGAAACCCCATCCACACATGTTGGAAGCATTTTGCATGCAAATGGGGCTAGAGAGGCATGAAGTAGCAGTAGTAGGAGATACCTTAAAAGATATGAAATTTGGTAAGCATAATCAAATGGGACAAAGTATTTATGTAACAAGTAGCTATCCCAATGCAGAAGCTATGGAGCTCGCAGACCATGTCATTAAGCATATAGGTGATTTGATAGAGTTATTTTAGTAGAGTGTGATGATAGAGTAATTAGGCCTAGAACATAAAAAGAATGTTCTAGGCCTTTGTAGTTCGTTTATTCTAAAAATTGATGAGTTTTACCCATTTGATAGGCAAGCTTAATCATAGCTACTTCTTCAGGTGTCATAGCTCTTTCATACATCTTTTCAAATTGCTGGATAAGCTTTTCAAAATTAATTTTCTTTTTAGGCTGACTTGGGCGGACTGGTTTATAGAAGGGGTCATATTGAATAGAGGGCATATGAGAAGGTCTATAAACTTTTTTAAAAATTTCAGCTGTATAGTAGGCATCGTGAAGTGCATTATGAAAAGGATGAGCTATAGGAATATGCAACATAGAAACAGCAAGTTCAAGACTCAGTAGTTTTTTTATAGGGAGATGAAAGTGTAGGGAGGTATAGGGCTGAATATTAATATAATGCTTTGGGAGAAGATTGATATCAAGTTCATGAGAAAGTGCATTTTTAAAAAGTTCTTTCATATCAATAAGACCCCATACACAAAAGAGGGTATCTGTGCTTCCTATAAAATCTATAAAATCTCTATAAACTTCAGGAAAGCGTGCTTCACTTTCAAGCTGCTCAGTTGTAATGCTAGTAAGTTCTGCAACAAAGGGGCTAATTTGTCCATAGAAGGTGGGTTTAATATAGCGATTAAAGGTTTCAATTGTATGAAACTTTTCATCAAGTTTTAAAGCTCCAATTTGAATAATTTCAAAAGAACAGAGCTTTTTGGGACGATCAAAAATCCTTAAAGATGGCGCATCTTGATTAAATTCTAAGTCAAATACAATATATTGCATAATTATCTCCTTCAATCTATAAACTGCATTTATTTTTAGCCTATTGTGAAGAATCTATTCCATAAATGAAACAAAACAAGTTTGTACATATTAAAAGAAAAGACTTTTTTAAGGAGTAGACAGTATGTATAGAGACATTCCAGAATTTGCGCTTGTTATGATCATAGGACAAGATGAAATAAGTACAAAAAGTTTTGCCAAAAAGTATTTTAAACAAGAAGAAATGGTTAATAAAGAAGACTTAGAAAGTAAGGCAGAAGAAAGACTTGAGGCACGAAAGCTTACTGTTATATTGTTAGAAGACCAAAAAGAGCAGGCTTATGAGATATTTATTCAGTTAGCCAAAAGGCATCACTGTAAGCCTGTAGCTTTTATCCTTCAAACTTCACCAGAAGAAGAGGAAGCAAGGCGTATAGAAGCTTTAACCGCAACATTGCAGAAAAAAGGATTTAAGCAGATAGAGCGTGTGGACTGTGAACAAGATGATCAACACATGACCATAAGGCGTGTAAAACTTGCGAATAATAAAAGAGAAGATCATGGACCTTTTGATATCATAGGGGATATACATGGCTGCTATAAGGAACTTTATACATTACTGGAGAAATTGGGCTATAAGGTAGATGAGAAAGCCTATAAAATAGAGGGGATGGAACCAAGAAAAGTTGTTTTTGCAGGAGATCTGGTAGATAGGGGGCCTGAAATTGTAAAAGTACTAAAACTTGTTATGGGGATGGTGAAAGAGGGGCGAGCTTACTGTGTACTCGGTAATCATGATGGTAAGTTGCAGCGTAAATTAAAAGGCTCTAAAGTTCAGGTTGCTCACGGGCTTGAGAAGACTATGGAAGAGTTAGAAAAAGAGCCTGAAGCTTTTAGGCAGGAAGTCAAAGACTTTTTAGAGACGCTTGTTAGCCATTATGTATTGGATGAGGGACAATTAGTAGTTGCCCATGCAGGGCTTAAAGAAAGGCTACAAGGTAGGGAATCTAAAACGATACGTGACTTAGCTATGTTTGGGGAGACGACAGGGAGGGTAGACCAATTTGGACTTCCTGTAAGATTAAACTGGAGTGAAAACTATGAAGGTGATGCTCTAGTTGTATATGGACATACACCTCAAAGAGAGACTAAAATCATTCATAATACTATTAATATTGATACAGGTTGTGTGTATGGAGGCAAGCTAACTGCTTTTAGATACCCTGAAAGAGAATTAGTACAAGTGCAGGCGGAGAGGACTTATTATGAATCTGCTAGACCTTTCTAAAAATAATTAGATTTAAACTTTCTCTTTAAATAGTAATGCTAATATGTTAAAGTTAAAGACTAATGAAATTAAGTAAGCATAGAGAGGTATTCAAATGAGAAAAGTTATTTTATACATTGCTATAAGTATAGATGGATATATTGCAAGAAAAAATGGAGATGTAGATTGGTTAGAAGGGGATGGCAGTGCGCCACAAGCAGATAATGGGTATGAAGCTTTCTATAGTCAAATTGATACAATTATTATGGGAAATAGCACCTATAAGCAGATTAAAGGATGGGGTGAGTATCCGTATAAAGGGACTAAAGGCTACGTATACACGACTCAAAGAGAAGGGGCCAATGAGGATGTTACTTTTACAAGTCAAAAGCCTGTAGAGCTTATCAGTCAGCTTAAACAAGAAGAAGGCAAAGACATTTGGCTTGTTGGAGGAGCAGAAATTATAGATGCATTTATAAAGGATAACTTAATTGATGAGTATATCCTTACAATAGCACCTGTTATTCTAGGTGAAGGGATACCTTTATTTAAAGATAAAAATCTTGAAACGCGATTAAAGCTAAAAGAGATGAGGTCCTTTGATGGCTTTGTTCAAAACCACTACAGTGTTTAGCAAGGGACTAGCTAAGTAAAATAGATTTATAAGTGTAAGAGATGTAGCCTATTCAAGTATACTCAAATAGGCTGCATCTCTTATTTTACAAGGAAATGAATCTATTTTAGACGGGTTTATTCGAATCAATTGCAAATTTCTTTTGATAAGCACACTGGCTGAAATGTTCTTCTGCTTGATCTAAAGGAATACCTTTAAATTGAATGCCAGTTTTGTTCTGTAGGTCAAAGGTACTTCGTCCAAGACCTTTTTTAATAATTTTATGCAGATAATGAATAGCCTGTGGTTTGAAGCCTAATAGTCTAGCACCTACTACATCTGTGCTGACAGGGTCTGTACCACAAAGAACCATATCCGTATGAATAGCCGTTCCTTTATGAGGACCTGTGCCAATCATAGCAGGGCTTGCGCTAACTATAGAGACATCAATCGTAAACTTTTCAAATAGGGCAGCCATAAAATCATGAAGTTCATCATGAATACCTAGGTCTTTTTTAGGATAACCTTGTTCATCACCAGCAGGCCAGCCCATAGTAATGTTTTTTATAGCACCTGATAGAGTAGCTTCTTCATGGATCTTGAGTTGAGTAAAAGAAATAAGAAAGGTCATTTCATTAAAAAGTTTATTGAGGCACAGTCTGCTGGGGCAAGGATGATTAATGTCTAGACTGATAAAAGGCCCTTTATTCAAGTTAATGAATTCTACTTGCTCCTCTTCTATAACTTGTAAGAATCCTACTTGTTCCATTAAACCTTGTACATCTTCTTGTCCTGGACCTGTTGCTACTACAACACGTTTAGGGTGATGAGCTTTAACAAGCTGAATAAGTTTTTGTAAACTTTGAGGGCCTACTACGCGTCCACTTTCAGGAGTAGCTGGACTTACCCAGTTCGGTGTAATAACAACTACATCATCTTGGCGAATCATAGAGGAAAAGTTAATAAGATTAAGGCCTTCTTCGATGGCCAAAGATTCATTTTCATTTTGTGTAATAGCTACAATGGGGCTAACTTGCCTTCGAACTCTCATGATACACATCCTTTATCCATAAGATTGATTTCAAATCTATTATGTGTATAAGGAAGCTTTTTCATACACAAAAGATATACATAAGTATTTAAGAACTTTACAATAGAGATAAGGGGAGAGGGGTTAACACTATAAAAATAAAAAATGGCAAAGCTTTTATAAAGGTATAAACAAGAAGTAAAAGCAGATATTATCATTAAAAGGAAAAATGAAAGGAAGGCATTATGCAAAAACGATCATTGGCAGATTCTATAGGCTGGAAACTAGAAAATAGCTATGCAACATTACCAGAACTATTATTTACATTTATAAATCCAACACCTGTACGTGCACCAAAATTAAATAAACTTAATCATAAATTAGCAGAAACATTAGGACTTAATGGTGCAGCTTTAGAAAGTGAAGCAGGCATCCGTATACTTGCGGGTAACAGCATTCCAGAAGGAGGGTTACCTTTAGCACAAGCTTATGCAGGCCATCAATTTGGTCACTTTACCAAGTTAGGAGATGGACGTGCCCTATTGCTCGGTGAGCAGATCACACCAAATGGTAAACGTGTGGATATTCAGTTAAAAGGTTCAGGGCCAACACCTTATTCTAGAAGAGGAGATGGACGCGCAGCTTTAGGACCTATGCTTAGAGAATATATCATTAGTGAAGCGATGTATGCCCTAGGTATTCCAACGACACGTGCTTTAGCTGTTGTAACCACTGGAGAAAGTGTATGGAGAAGAGAAGAAGAAATTGGAGCTGTCCTTACGCGTGTAGCAGATAGTCATTTGCGTGTAGGTACTTTCCAATACGCAGCCAACTGGGGGACTAAGGAAGAACTTAGGGCTCTTTCTGACTATGCAATAGCAAGACACTATCCAGAGTTTATTCATAATGAAAATCCTTATTTGGCATTTCTTGAAGGGGTTATAAGCCGTCAAGCAAGAACAGTAGCTAGCTGGCAACTTGTAGGTTTTATTCATGGTGTTATGAATACGGACAATATGACCATTAGTGGTGAAACGATTGACTATGGACCTTGTGCCTTTATGGATACGTATAATCTAGCAACTGTATTTAGTTCCATTGATACGGAGGGGCGTTATGCCTATGGCAATCAACCACGTATGGCTGCTTGGGATTTAGCAAGATTTGCAGAAGCTTTATTACCACTTATAGATGAGGAAGAGGATAGAGCCATTAAACAAGCAGAAGAGGCCATTGGGCAATTTGGTAAGCTCTATCAAAAGCATTGGTTAGGCGGTATGAGAAGAAAGTTAGGACTCTTTAATGAAGAGGTAGAAGATTTAGAGCTGATTCAAAAGCTTCTTAGTATGATGCAGCAGTATAAGGCAGACTATACAGGAACTTTTATTGCCTTAACAACAGAGACATTAGAAGATACAGTACTTGGAGGTACCTCTGAATTTGTGGAGTGGTTTAAGCTTTATAAGGCAAGACGCACAAGGCAGCAGAAGACGAAGGAAGAGGTTTATACTTTAATGAAAGAGCATAATCCATCTATTATTCCGCGTAACCACCTAGTAGAAGAAGCCTTAGAGGCAGCTGTCAAAGAGGGAAATTATGAGCCTATGGAACGTTTACTTAAAGTGCTTTCTAAGCCCTATGCTTACTTAGAAGAGCAGAAAAAATATAATAGTTTACCAGGCCCATCAGTCTGTCCTTACCGTACATTTTGTGGGACTTAATTAAGAGGTATTTAGCCATATAGAATAGACGCTTTAGAAATCATTTTATAGAAGAATCTTACATTCTTAAAACATGAAAAGGCTTTATCTGTTATTAAGACCCAGTAACAAATGTATTAAGAGTTCGTGACATTTCCCTTTTTAGAGGCCATTAAGGAAGTGGCTAGGCATACACTACTTATATAAGAGGCCTAATAAAAGGGGGAAAAGTGTATGAAAAAAGGTTCTAAAAAATCTATTATATGGATGCTCGTCGTATCCATGATGGTCATTGTCATGCATGTCTTACCTGTTAAGGCTTATACGCCTGAACAGAAAATAAGTGTAAAGGATTATGTTCAGTACGGAACATACGAGAACAAGCCTATTTTATGGTATGTGCTAGATGAAAGCGAAAAAGGTTTACTACTTTGTCAGGAGGAATTATTAAAACATAGAAAAGGAGAAAAATCTTGGCTAGATGTAGAAGAACTACTCGAACAAGAGGATTTATATATGGGGATGGTAGCGGCCTTTTATCTTGATCCAGATCGTATTATCTTTCAAACAGGAGAAGGAACAAAGAAAAATCCTTATATCCTTTATGAAGAGTGGAAAGATCCTTACATTTTTGTAAATGGTACACAAGTAACCCTACCTGATATAGAACAAGTAGGGGATAAAAATATAGAAGAGCCCAGACCGAGTATTGAAGTAAATGGTGTTCTTCAAGAGATTCATACAATGACTTATGATGAGACAGGTAATAAGTTAACTTATGATCTTAAACAGCCTGTTAAGCAAAAGGATATAGTTACTTTTTCCTATAACTTAGGAGAAGATGCGACCAGTGCTATTGCTAAAAAAGGAACAAATCTTATACTCACAAATCTTTATAGAACAGCTGTTCAAAATACAACAATAGATCAAGGATTTGATCCTATTCGTATTATAAAGCCTTTGCAAGATGAATGGGTAACATTAGGAGAACAGAAAAAACTTACTGTCACAGCAAAGAGTGCAGAAACACTTCATTTTAAATGGTTTAAAGAGGATAAAGTCATTAAAGAAGAGTATCAAAACAGTGTAAAGGGTGAGGTAAGTTCTTCTTACACGATTCCCTCTATTACGCAACAAGATATAGGTAAATATAGCGTAGAAGTAAGTCATGCTTCAGATATGAAAAAGACAGAGTGTGAACTTAAAATGAAGCAGCAATATCAAGTAACTACAGCCACTTATCCTTATGATGCAGGAACGATTAGAGATAATAGTGTTAGACAAGATGGTATTTATTATTTAAATGATATGGCAACTGTTACAGCAAATGGAAAAGGCCGTTATGATTTTGTGAACTGGACTGAAAATGGAAAAGAAGTAAGTAGAGATAGAGCTTATACTTTTAAAGTAACAGATCATAGAAATCTAGTAGCTAACTTTAGATGGGATGAACCAGAATACATTCCCCAGTATACGATTCATGTTAAAATAAATCCTTCTGATGCAGGCACAGTAAGAGGCGATTATACTTACAATAAAGGAGAACATGTAACGCTTAAGGCACGTGCCAGGGATGGTTACGTTTTTGACAGCTGGATGGAAGATGGTGAAGTTGTAAGCCGAAATGAAGAGTATAGCTTTACAGTGAAGCAAGATAGATGGCTTAAAGCGAACTTTGAGCCTGAAGAAAAGAACTTTAAAGAGGAGTGGGAAGGATTAAGTTCTAGACAGCAAAAAGCTATTAAAGAACAGTTTAAAGAGTATCTTCCTTATACAACCTTAGAAGAAGAGTTGACACTTGAACAGTTAGATGAACTGACTAAAGGATATTTTACAAGAAAACAACTAAAAGAAGTTTATAGAGATCTAGATTTATTTGAAGATATTACAGATATAGATTTAGACTGGAAAGTTGTTAACCTTGAAAAAGTAAGAGATGTTTACTTTACAGACTTACCAGTAAGACACTGGGCTTATACGAATATTATAGAACTGGCTAAACGTGGTATTGTAACAGGTTATCCAGATTATACGTTTAAACCTAATAAAGCGCTTACTGTAGCTGATACTTTCACATTCCTTGATCGTATACTTTTAACCCATAATGAATTAGCTATTAGACAGCCAAGAAGTACTGTAGAAAGATGGATAGAGGATGAAGAGAGCTGGGCATTTGAACACGTAGCCTCCATAGGTTCTAAGCTTAGTGAGAAGACACTTAGAACAATAGGGAGCATGGACGATGAATATGTATCTCGAGAGCTCCTTGCACAGGTACTTTATGAAGTAACAGATGGCCAGCTGAAAAAAACAAAACCTTTAGTAGCCTTTACGGATACGTATTATTCAGATTATCAAGATGGGATTAATTATTGTATTCGAACAGGACTTTTAGAAGGTACAACATCTTATACTATGGAACCAACTAAACCTGTAACAAGGGCTGAAATGATGACAATCTTACAAAGGTTAGATAAGGCTTTAAATAAATAAAGGAATAAGAAGAGGTAAAGGAGTTCATAATAAGAGGAGAACATTAAGTTTAAGTCTTTCACCATAGGTAAAGGAACGTATTATGGATAATAAACCTTATAAACAGTCTGAAGAAGAACCACTTATTCCTATACCACTAGCAGCTATGTCTCCTATCCAGAATATTGGGGGTATAGAAAATGCAGTAACAGATAACATGGGTACTGGGCTTGTAGCGTATATGGGATGGAAGATGGCTACAGAAGACGATAAGCAAAATAGGAATCATAAACATGAATAAAAGAGGATGCTGCATAACAATTTGTTTATGCAGTATCCTCTTTTTTAATGAATAGATTATTTTACAAAGCTTGCAATGATTTCATTCACCATTTTGCCATCTGCTTTGCCTTTAAAGAGTGGCATTAAGTTCTTCATAAGAAGACCTTTGTTTGAAGTATCTAATCCTTGCTCAGCAATCGTTTTTTCTACAAGACTTCTTACTTCTTCTTCTGTCATTTGTTTTGGAAGGAATCCAGCAAGTGCATTTAACTTAGCTTGTTCTTCATCAGCAAGGTCAGAGCGATTACCAGCAGTATAAGCTTCAATAGATTCTTTAACTTGTTTAACATGTTTGTTAAGGATAGCAAGTTCTTCAGCTTCGTCTAAATCATGTTTAGATTCTTTAGCAGCTAATTTAATATCAGCAACAACACCACGAAGTGTATCTCTTGTAACGGCATCTTTATTTCGCATAGCATCTTTGACAGCATCATTTAATTTTTCTAATAGCATAGTTCCTTATCCTCCTCAAAAAATATAATTTTTAATAGATGGTTAAATTATAACATAATTTATAGGAAAATATACAGAAAGACTTCTTTAAAAACTGATGAATGAAAGGAAGGCACATAAGAATATTGCATAAGAAGAGCAAGGTTTTGGTATAAGTTTTCTCTATATAGCCTAATTTACTTTCTTAAAAACTATATTATAATAATATTCGAGTGAACAAGAATATAAAATCAATAGAGGTCGAATAATGGGAACACAACTTAAAATAGGGATGAGAACGGTTAAAACATTACTTGCAGTAGGCATCTGCATTATTTCGCTTGCCTATATGGGGGTACCGGATCCATTCTTTGCTTGTATTGCAGCGATTTTCGTCATTCAAGGAGATAAAGATGGTTCTGTGCAGAATGCTAAAAACCGTGTATGGGGGACAGCTTATGGAAGTATTATCTCCAATATTGTTTTATTAGCTTTAAGTTTTTTACCTTATAATGCTTATGTACAGACTATTGCAACGTGCTTAAGTATTTTCTTGCTGATTCAAGTAGCTATCTATTTTAAAAAGCCTATGGCTATTTTTCCAGGATGTATTGTATTATGTGCCATTTTATGTACAACAACAAACATTCAAATGCCACTTTTCTATGGGCTGAAGCGTACACTTTATACTTTATATGGTGCCTTAGTAGGTTTAGGCGTTAATCTTTATGTATGTCCTTATGAAAAGGGAGTAGAGAAAGAAGCAGAAATAGATATTGAAGAATGTTTATAAGTATAGGCATAAAAAAACAATCCACTCGTAGAAAGAGGAGGGATTGTTTTTTTATTAAATAAGACATTTACCTTCCCATTCAGGTGCATTTGGAAGACCTAAAAGGTGTGTTATCGTTGGTGCAATGTCTTTAATATTTGCTGATGAAAACTCATGAGCCTCCGTAAAAGAAGGGCCATGTCCAATGATTGGAATCGTCATATCTTCTGGAATGTCTGCGCCATGTCCACGGTCATGTCCTCCATGATCAGCTGTAATAATGACTTCATAGCCTTCTGGAAGACTCGTTACAAGTTTTTCAATACAAGAAGAAGCATTAGCAACGGCCTCAAAGTAGTTTGGTGTCATCCAACCAAAGTTATGGCCAGCTGCATCCACATAACCTAAATAGAGGAATAGAAAATCTGGATTTTCTTTCTTAATATAGGAAAGCGTAAGATCTGTCATAATTTGCTCGTTTTCTAAAGCTGTTTGGTGGTCATGAGGAATACGTTCATAATGTGAGAAAGCTAAACTACCAGGACGGCTTAAGTCGCGAAGTTCCTCCCAGTTGTAAACCATTGCAGCTTTTTTGCCAAATTTACTCACTATTTCACAAATCCCTTCTATAGGGCGTACAGGGGGCATCCATGTATTCGTGGTAATACCATGTCTGTCCGCATTCACACTGAAGAAAAGAGAAGTGTGACAAGGTAATGTTACAGAAGGCATAATGGTAGAAGCTGAAAATGAATAACTGCTCTTTTGACGTAATGCAGAAAGATAAGGATGGCCACATTCAAGAATGCCATCAGGGCGCATACCGTCTACGAGAATTAAGATAACTTTTGAACTCATGTTATAAATATCCTCCTTTTATACAAAGTTTTTCTTAGCTTAACACAGGTTTAAAAAACGAACAATGGACAATTTTATCAAATACATGGATTATTTAAAAGTTCAACTTATCTACATATTCAAGCAGTAGAATAAAAGTAATTTTTAAGATTTTAATTTAAAAAATAAAGGAGAGAAACCATGTTAATTAGTCTAATCCTTATTATAGTTTCAGATTTAGCTTTTGAGTTTTTATTTGAAAAGCTTAATCAAAGCAAGCTTGAGCCTTTTGAGAAAATTCAAGCTAAAACAAGATATTTATCTAAGAAGAGAGTATGGCAGTGTGGGGCTTTAATGCTTGCCTTAGTCAGTGTATTTTTATTAGGTGTACGAATCAATATGAATAGCCTGATCCTGACTTTCTTATTAGGGCTTACTTTAGCGATTATTAATACTATTTTTGAAAGTACAGTATTTGATCAAATGCGCAATACATTACGTTAAAAAAGAGAGATAAGACGAAATACCCTTTTAGTGAGCACATAATAAAAAAGTAGCCTTATCCTTCGTTCTAAAATAGGCTCACTCCTTTATTTAAAAAGATTTTTCGCTATCTTCTCCTTGTATTACTATTTTTCTAAGGACATGACATACGCCTTAAAGTCCTTTTTAATCTCCGAAGAAGATAGCTCTTTATTCCATCCCATATAAATATGCTTATATCCAATATTATCCTTGATTTTAATTACAGAGATTTTATTTGTATTAATAAGGGGTGTATTTAAAATAATGGCTATGCCTGCTCCAGCTGCTACTAGTCCTGCAAGTACACTGGCTTCATTAGGTTCAGCAAATATTTTGGGAGTATAACCTATAAATTCCGCATAAGAAATCTGCTGGTCATATGATTTACCTTTGTATACAATAAAGTTTTCGTCTTTTAAATCCTTTAAAGCAATTTCTTCTTGACTGGCCAAAGGATGATGTTTCGGAACAATTAACACATACTCCTCCTTCTTTACAAGAACCGTCTCTATTTCAGGATAAGCCTTCAACTCTTCTACGTAATCAAAAAATCCGAAATCCATTTTACCATACTTTAAGTCCTTTAAAATCTCTTCTGTAGACTGATTATTAATATTAAACTTAACTTGTAAATGGTTATGAAAGAAGTTACTGATTAAAAATGGAATAAAGGTTGCCCCAATACAATAAGTCGATGCAATGGCAATCTCCATATCACTACTTCTTTTCATATCCCGAAGCTTTTCTTTACCTCTTTGAATTTCCATTAAAGCAGAATCAGCATATTTTAAAAATGCTTCTCCAAATACACTTAGTTTTATATTTCTTCCTTCTCTTTCAAAAAGGGAAACTTCCAGTTCCTCTTCTAGTTTTGCAATCGCTTTGCTAAGTGCTGGCTGAGTGACCAACAATTGATTAGAAGCGAGTGTAAAATTTCTAGTTTCAGCTATTACTTTAAAATACTCGAGTTGTTGTAGGTTCATTTTATCTCCTTATTCTAATGGATACTTTCAATTTAGTTCTATATATAACTTATGGTTATAAAATTATGATTTATTTTAATTAGACATATCCCTCTATACAATATATAATCTGATTATCTTTTTAATTATAGGTTTTAAAATTATAAATTTATTTTATAGATATGTCAATTTAAATGATCGGAGGTAATCATTATGGATTCTATATTTAGTACATCAGTGACCCAAGTCATCAAGCAAAGGCACTCTGTTAGAAACTATGCGGACAACCCTATTGCTCAAGATATTCTTAAAAAACTAGAAGATTATCTAACTACAGTAGATAATCCTTTCGGACAAAAGATTCGAATTCAACTCATAACAAAGGACAACTCTACCCAAGAATTCAAATTGGGAACCTACGGTGTTATTAAAGGTGCGCGCTACTTTTTAGCAGCAGCCTGTGAAAATACTGACCAAGCATTAATTGCATTAGGATATACCTTAGAAAAAGTTATCTTATACTGCACTTCTTTAGGCTTAGGGACTGTATGGCTAGGTGGTACTTTTAACAAAGGGGAATTTGCAAAAGCAATGCACTTAAAAGAAGATGAAATTTTACCAATAGTTTCTCCTATTGGTTATCAAGGAGGTAAAAAATCTTTCATTGCAACTTTAATAGGTGAAAATACTAACAAACGCAAACCTTATCATGAACTCTTCTTCAATCAAAATTTCAGTACGCCCCTTGCATCAGATGTATCTGATGTGTACTTCGAACCACTCGAAATGCTAAGGATAGCGCCTTCTGCTCTAAACAAACAGCCTTGGCGTGTTGTAAGAGAAGAGTATTTATTACATTTTTACCTAGCCTCTAACAAAGGTCTCACTAAGATTGATATAGGTATTGCACTTTGTCATTTTCACCTAACTGCTATCCAAAATCATATTCAAGGTAAATTCATAACACTTGATGCTTCTAAATACCCACAAAATAAAGACTTTACTTATATTATGTCTTGGACACAATTATTATAGTACAAAGGAGTATATGAAAAATGTTTATAGTAAATAAAGAAACATGCGTTGCTTGTGAAAGCTGTATTAAAGATTGTCCCACTCGTGTTATCTCCCTAAAAGACGGAAAAGCAGATATTAATAATGAAGGCTGTATAAAATGTAGCCACTGCATTGCTATCTGCCCTGTAGATGCGGTTTCAACAAATGACTATAACATGAATGAGGTTATTCGTTACAATAAAGAAACCTTTGCCGTAGAGGCAGATAATCTCTTAAACTTTATCAAATTCAGAAGAAGTGTAAGACGATTCAAAGGCCAAAAAGTTGAAGTGGAGAAAATCCAGAAAATCATTGAAGCAGGACGCTTTACTCAGACTTCGACGAACAGTCAGGATGTTTCTTATATTGTCATTACTGAAAAGCTAAACGAACTAAGAGAATTAGCTTATGAAAGCTTAAAGAAAAAAGGTGAGGCAATACTTGCTAACTTAACGCCTGAGACAGAACACCTTAAAAGATATGCTAATATGTGGATTTACAGCTACAATGCTTACAAACAGGACCCTGTAGCAAATGATAAATTATTCTTTAATGCCCCGCTTGTTATAATGGTGACTTCTCCTACGCCTCTAAATGGTGGATTAGCTTCCTCTAATATGGAACTTATGACAGATGCATTAGGTCTTGGTACCTTCTTTAGCGGCTTTTTAACACATGCTGCTCAGGGCGACAAAGAAATCCTTGATTTACTAGGGCTTAAAGAGAGCAGGCATATCATTTCATGTTTAGTAATCGGCTATCCTGATGTACGCTATCACAGAACAGTTCCTAGACAAGACGCAACTGTCAGCTGGATATAAGAAAAAAGACTCACTCAAGCTACTGTGTGAAGTACTAGATATTCGCCGTTTCACTTTTTATAAATATCGCTGTCATAACAGTTAAGATTTCAATGAGTATCTTATTATCAAACAAATCTTTGATGAGACGGGATGTATGTATGGCTAGCGTAGGTTGAAGAAGGCAATTTTACACCATAAAAAATAGACACGGTTTTTTCCGTGTCTAATAAAAAGGTAGCATTATCTGATCTCAATAAGTTTTATTGCTCTTTTTTTGTTTGTCTCTTTTATTTAGAGAAGTGGCTTATTTTTAAAGAGCAGTATCACGAAGGTAACCACACATATAAGTGATGACTTCTCTAATTCTATAGAGCTCACTCTCTTTGTTACGTGCTCTCCAGATTGCAGTATATTCAGTAAACCAAATTTCAAGTGCAGCGGCAAGTTCGAGTTTAGAAAGTGCAGGGACAGCTTCTTGTGTACCTACTTTATCTTGAATTAAAGTAAGAACAAAAGTATCTATGAGCTGAATAGATTTAGAAGAAATCATAAATTCTTGAAGATCAAAGTGGTTATGACGTATACCTAAAGAGAGTGTAAGAAGTTCTTTTTCCACATCTAAAGCAGTTTGGTAACCCTTTAGGATACGCTCTACATTAAGATTTGAAAGGACTTCTACTTCATCATGTTGGTTATGTTGAAGTTCTTTCCACCTTACAACATCATACCAGCTACAGCCTTGTCGTCCTGATAGCTGATGAAGTAAGCTTACAAGTTTTTCAGAAGTATCGCCATATTCAATACGAGAAATAGCTTTATACAGATCAGTAAAATCTGTTTCCTCTGTCACAGGGTTCCATGAAAGGTGAGCGCCATAAATCATACCTGGCATAGAACTTCCAAATAAGTTGATATGTCCATAATCGCCCCAGTCTGTATTAAGAACACCGATTGCGCCATGGTTTCTACCATACTCAGTCATTCTACGGATATTCTCGAAAGCGTTCCATATAAGATTCATAAGCATGTTCCAGCCACCTACGCCAGGACATACATATTGAGGACGACCTGTTTCAGCAATTTTGCTTACAGCATGGTCACTACAGCCAGAACTATAGTCCCAAGTTAAACAGATTACATCTTTAGGAATTTCATTTAATAATTCTGGATGGTGAAGGATAACATCTCCCCAGAACATAACTTGCTTATTGTGTTTTTTAACACAATTAATAATTTTATTAAGGAAATCCACGTAAAGTCTTCCTGTACCAACTTCGTCAGCTTTAGCTTTACTACGGCCTTTACCAAGGTCAAATGTTTCATCACAGCAGATATTGAATTGATTAGAGCTGAAAAGTGGAATAAAGTCATTAAGCATTTTTTCTACAAGCTTGAAGCTACCTTCTTCAAGTGTATTAAGCGTATGGTGTGCCATACGGTCTATAAAAGAGTAGTCTTTTTTACCTGTAATATCAATCTCACAAAGATGATTGAAAGATTTGCTTTTTAAAATTTCATAGAAATGACCAAATGTAGAAAGAGATGGTACAAGTTCTACATGACGTTTTTGACAGTATTGGTCTAAAAGTAAAATTTCTTCAGCAGTGAGAGGGTCTTTATCTACCCAAACTTCACTAAGTCCAGCAAAAGCAAAGCTGTGTTCTACATAAAGCTGAATTTGATTTAATTTATAGAAAGCTGCACGATCCACTAATGTTTTAAGTGTTTCAAGCGTCGCTACTTTTCCGCGTGTAACATCATGATAGAAGCCACGATTTTCAAAATGTGGTTCATCTTGAATGGTTAAAGCAGGTACTAAAGCGCCAGCTTGACGAATGATTTGACGAAGTGTTTGTACACCATAGAAAATACCAGCACCTGTAGAAGCGTATACAGTAATGGCTTCACTCGTAATGATAAGTTCATAACCTTCTTTGGCATAGCCAGCTTTTTTCACTAACTGAATCGTATGTAGTGTCTCTGCTGCATTAAAGCTTTTACTGATTGCAAGTGTAAAACCTAAATCAGCTTTAATTTCATCTTGAAGAGTAACAGCGGCATTTAAATCATCAAAGTCACAAGTGCCATCTAATAATAGACATGTAGAAGGCTTAATGATAAACTGACCATCTGTTAAAGAAAAGTGTTTTGGTTGTGGTAATAAGTACATGATGTCCTCCTAAAAATTTTATAGTTAAATAATGTTCTTGATAGATTCATTATATAGCGATAAGATAAATAATAAAGTATGCATTTTGCTTTAAATTAACACAATATTGCTCAAGGAGTAGCCTATGAATCCTATTATTTATGAACATCACCGTCATGACGATCCTAAATTTCCTATTATTTTTCACTACGATACTTTAGAGAGTACGCAGGAGAAATTTATTGTACATTATCATGAAAATATTGAAATACTTTACTTTGTAAAAGGAAGTGGCGTTGCTACATGTGGCAGTAACCATGTAGAAGTAAAGGAGGGAGACTTACTTGTAGTCAACTCTAATGAATTGCATTTTATTTATACGACTTCACCTGTATTAGAATATTATTGCTTAATTGTAGATAAGGCATTATGTGAAGGTTTTCAAATGCCGATAGAAGATGTAGTTGTGCAGAATCTTATTGAAGATAGTTTATCTGTGAGTTATATGGAACATATTATAGAAGAGATGGATGCTAGAAGGCCTTATTACAAATCGGCTGTTCAAGGCATGGTTCTTTTATTATTTACTCAGCTTTATCGAAATTATAGTGTCATTAAGAGCCCAGTAATAGCAGACACATGGAATCATAAGATGGAAATAGTTAAGAAGGCCATAGGTTATATTAAAAATCATTTTACAGAGGAGCTTACTATTGATGAAATGTGTAAGCAAGTAGGTTTTAGTAAGTACTATATGTGTCGTATTTTTAAAGAAATTACAGGACAGACCGTTATAGAGTATATTAACTTTTTGCGCTGTGATTATGCGCGAAACTTATTAACTTCTGGTAAGTACAATGTAAAGGAAAGTGCAGAAAAGTGTGGGATTCCTAACTTATCTTATTTCAGTAAAACCTATAAAAAATATATGGGTAAACTTCCATCTAAAGAAAATAGTTAAAGTCCTCTATCTTAAGTATAGAGGACTTTCTTGTTAAAGTTTTACAAAGTATTTTTTTAGGGTTATAAAGATTATAAAAGTAATGATTTCTGTAACAGGTAATACAAGCCATATGCCAGCTTCGCCTAAGTATCTAGGCAGAATAAGAAGGAGAATAAAGATGAGACCAATTCCTCTTAGAAAAGACATGACACTTGAGTAAAAGGATCGCTCTATAGATTGAAAATAATACATAAGTACTGTATTAAAACCTGTAAAAGCAAAAGCGATAAAATATAGATGAATAGCTTTCATACCTTGTGATACGACAGCTGGCTCTGACGAAACAAGACCTTCTATAATAGGTTTTGAAAATAGAGCAAGGAGGAGAAAGGCTAAGAGGCCACTACCTCCCGCTACCCACATAGCAAATTGATAGGCAATATGTACGATTTTAAAGTCTTTTAGGCCATAGTTTAGACTGATAATAGGCTGGCTAGCCTGAGCCATACCACCAAATAGACCTTTGGCAATAAAGCTAATGTTAGAAATAACACTAAAGATCGCAACAGCAGTAGCACCACTTACCTCCATTAAAGCAAGATTAATAAGAAAGATTGTGACGCCTGTAGAAATTTCTAAAATACTTGCCCCTACACCATTTTTAAGCATACGATTATACAGACTTAAATCCCAAAAGTATTTAGTAAAATGGACTGTATTTTTCTTTAATACAAAATGAAAGAGCAAAATGACCATACTGATTGTAAACCCAATAGCTGTAGCTAAACCTGCACCAAAAGTACCAAGGCCCATAGGCATAACGAATACATAGTCTAAAACAATATTGACAATATTCCCCACTACCCCAGCAACCATAACCAGATTAGGGTTTCCATCTCCACGTACAATAACAGTGAGAGCACCTGATAGCATATAAAATAGGACGCCCCATGAAACCGGTTTTAAATAAGCGATTACTTCTTTTAAGATAATAGGATCAGCACCTAAAATAAGTGCAAGTTGCTCAGTAAAGAGAACGCTAATGAGTGTAAAGAAGCTGCCTAAAAGAGCAATGGTTAAAAGTGCCATAGTAAGTAGTTTGTTAGAGGCCTCATGAAGGCCTTGACCTTTGCACACACCTATCGTAATAGAAGTTCCTACACCAATAAGAAGTGCAAGAGCAGAGTAAATTGTAAAGATGGGAAGTGAGATATTTAAAGCTGCCAGGCCATTACTCCCTACACCAAGAGAAACAAATAATACATCAGCTAGGCAGTAGAGGCTATAGGTAACCATCCCGATTACTGTAGGGATAAGATAGCTCACATAGTTTTTCCAAATATTTTTTTTGAGTGAACAAGAACTTTGCATAATAGACTCCTCTAAAATTTATAAAAGTTATACAGACCTATTATAGTGCAATTTAAATTTTACTTCTATAAAAAATTAATAAATTTGAATACATTAACATGGAATTCTATACGTCAAAAAGTTTGATTACCCAGAGGGCAAGGAAAACTCCAAAAAACAGTCTTTCTTTGGAAGAATATTGAGAAAATCTTAGGAAATTAAAAATAAGGTTTAGGCTTTTGGGCCTGAACCTTATTTTTAATAATGAGCTTTACTTGGTAGAAAGGGTTCACAGCTCATAGCAATGCCGGTAGGTGTAATCAGGAGAGGGTTGCTCGGTTTAATCGTTTTAATACCTACTGTTTTTTCAAATACTTTTTCCATACCTTGGAGGCAGCAAGTACCGCCACATAAATAAATGGTATCGACTGTATAACCTTTAATGTGATTTTTAACAATAGTAGCCATTTTTTCAATAACAGCTTTTACACTGCCAAGTACTTCACTTTGATGGATGGGATTTTTTTTGAAGGATTCAGCCTCTTCAACGGAGAGGTGATGGCTACCTGCTAAGACTAAGGTGAGGTGGGTTCCGCCTGTTGGTTCATCTGCCACATAGACTACTTTACCTTCTTTAAAAATAGAAAGTCCCGTAGTGCCACCACCAATGTCTACAACCACACCTTCTGAAATATGGAGTACATTATTTGCAGCAGTAGGTTCATCTAGGATATGGCTCACCTCCATTTCGGCGCCTTCTATAACATGAGAGTGGGTCTTAATGCTAGATTCTGTACCAGGAGGCATAGCAATAGAAGCTTTAAGTAGTGTAACGCCTAATCTTTTCTCAAGTTTCTCCTTAAGTTGTTTAACAATCTGCAGAGCACCTACATAATCTACGATAATTCCGTCTTTAAGAACATGAGCTTCTTGAAGCTCAGAAGCTACAGGGGCATCTTGTTCATTTAAGACGACTATGCCAATATAGGCAGTACCTAGGTCTATACCTACTTTTAATTTTTCACCAGGCGTATAGTGGGTTTGTTTTAAACTTTTTTCTACTTGTTCAATTTGTGATTTAACAGCTTGTTCATCATACATAGTTTTAATTCCTCATCTTTAGATTTCTAGCTTGTGTCTTTATTTTAGTTTAGAAAATAGGCGAGTATATGTATAGGGGCAGAGCAGTTATTCATATAGATAAAGAAGAGGAGGGAGCCTAATGGATAACAAAAAACAATGTATTATTCTTATAGGGCCTATGGGAGTAGGTAAGACAACGATTTCAAAAAAATTAGCAAAGCAACTTGGATTACCCTACATTGATTGTGATGGTATGAGGCATAAATATTATGCCCAAATGTCCGGATATAATAAGAAGTACGTTAGGCAACTGCAAAAAAATAACGAAGCTTTAGCTTATTATCAGTATATGAATCCTTTTGAACTTATGTATATTGAACAAATTCTTAATCAGTATCCTATGGGGATATTTGATTTTGGTGCAGGACATTCTGTGTACGATATAAAAGCGCATAAAGATAAAATGATGATCCTTCTTAGACCTTATCAGTATGTATATATGTTACGTTACTGTGGTGATAAGGAGGAAAGCATACAGGCATTAAGTAGACGTCATAGGTTGCCATATGGCATTAGTAGTGAGTTTTATAACATTATTAATCGCCTTTATATTGAAAGTAACTGTAATATTCGATTAGCTAAATATATAGTAGATACTAAAGGTAAAACTGTACAGCAGGTGGTAGATCAAATAAAAAGACAGCTTTATTAAATGGATTTTATAAGCAGGGAGAAAAAAGAAACGGTCATACTTTATTCATTGAGAGGGGATTATCCCGTAAAAATATGATACAATAAGCCTAGAGACTTAAATCTCTTAGAAAGTAGGTGTTATATGGAACCTAAAAATTATACATCAAAATTAGATACAGTGTATCAGGATGCAAAAAAGCGTACCTTGCTACATATTGATAAGCTTAGACATGCCAAAGAGAGTGAAATCATTGAATCAGATCGTATTTTTCAGTACTTACAGCAGACGATAGACTGTTTACAACTTTGCATAGAACATTTGCCAAAGGAATCTGAAACAAGAATACGTTATGCACAGTATAAAGATGAACTAGGAGAGCTAGGAGAAGAAGTAGTACGTCTGACTAATCCTAATAGATGGTAAGTAGAACCATTATAAAAACTTTGATAGCCTATAGAAAAACCTCATTGTAATTCCTTGTAGAAAAGTATCAAACAACCCTCCTGTTTGATAGAATAAAGTATAAGATTTTTTAGAAAAGTAACGAAGTCAAATCAAATAGGGGGGAAGAGCATGAGTTCTGAAAAGAAAATAATGCGTTTTGTCACAGGTGGAACTTTGATTGGAAGTTTAATAGGTTACTTTTTAGCGTTACCTTATGTAACAGTATGTGGTTTAGTGTGTTTAGCCATTTCGGGAGTAGGTATGATGGTTTCAGAGAGAGATTAAGAAAGGTCTAGGTGTAGTAGCCTAGACCTTTTATAGTGAAATTGTAAAATAAATTAAAGTTTAGGAGAGGGCAATATATGCTTTATGAAGTAGATAGAAATAATAGGGAAAGATTAACACCTTTATTTGCACAGATGCATGATACAATGATTCGTTCCTGTTTAGAAGGACATATGGGTATTGCTAGAGCAGATGATTTAGATGATCCTACAGTAGCACAAATTGTAGTCGGTGATTTTGTATTTTTAGCAGGTGATGTAAAAAGCGAAGCTGCTAGGAAATTGTTAGAATGTATACCTTTAGGCAAGTTGGTCATTGCCCAAAATGAACAGTGGAAGGTTCAAATAGAGGCGCTTTATAAAGAACGCGTGGTTAAAGTAACACGTTATGCCTTTAAACAAGATCCTAAATATTTAAAGTGTGAACGTTTAAAGATATTGATAGGTGGTCTTGTAGAAGAATATGAGCTAAAAAGGATGGAGGGAGATATTTTAAAGAATGCTTCACTTCATGCGCTATCGGAGGATTTTACTGCTCAGTTTGACTCATTGGAAGACTTTGAAAAACGAGGAAGAGGTTACTGCATTTTATATAAGGGGCAAGTAGTATGCGGGGCCTCTAGCTATAGTATTTATAATGGGGGACTAGAAATAGAGGTAGATACACATCCTAGCCACAGGAGAAAAGGATTAGCAACAGTAGCTACTGCTGCTCTTGTATTAGAGTGCCTAGAAGGGGGGATTTATCCTAGTTACGATGCGGCTAACTTAGCGTCTGTAGGCGTAGCTCAAAAATTAGGTTATCAATTAGAAAGACCTTATGATACATATATTATTAATGAGAAGCTGTAGATAGCCCAAAGAGGTTATGGGCAGTTTTTATAACATATAAAATCATTATATGATATAATTAATTATTATAAATAATTATGACCTAGAATAGAAAAGGTGAATAGATGAATCCTATAAAAAAATCAAATCGTACCAGGATATTAGAGTATATCTTTAGAAATGCTCCTGTATCGAGAGCAACTATAGCAGAACAGACAGATATTACGCCTGCTACAGTAACGACAACTACTATGGCCCTAGTGAATGAGGGGATTATTGTAAACTTAGGTGAAGCGGAACAAGTAAGTGATAATACACCAGGGCGAAAAAGGCAGCTTATTGATTTAAATGCGGATTATGCCTATGCAATTGGCATTGAGTTTAATGAAAAAAATATTGCGTTTTGTATAACCAATTTAAGAGGGCACATTATAGATCAAAAAATTGTTTTAACTACTTATAAAGAGGTTAACAATATTACTGCTTTTATTCTTGAAGAGGTGGAAAAGCTCATTCAGCACAATGAAGGAATTTTAGGTAAACTTATAGGGATTGGTATAGGTGTACCGGGCAAAATTAGTCGTAATAAAAAAGAACTTATTACCGATTCGAAAGTATGGGAATCTTTTAATCCTGAGCGTATAAAGGAAAAGTTTGATGTACCTATTATTATGGAGAATAATGTAAGATGCAAGGCGTTTGGGGAGTATTTATTTCGTCCATTGCAGACACCAGAACATTTTTCATTTTTCCATATAGGAATGGGGATGTATTGTGCAAATGTTATTAATGGGGAGTTATTTGAACAAGAGAATTATATATCTGGAGAGATAGGCCATACTATTGTAGAAGTTGATGGGAAGCTTTGTGAATGTGGAAAGTGTGGTTGTTTACAGACTTATGCAAGTGAACGATGGCTTATTAAAGCCGGGAAGTTACTTGTAAAAAATAAAAGCTCATTAATCCTAAACAGTTTAGTAAAAGAAGAAGAGGATGTAACCATTGAGAAGCTTATAAGTGCATATAATCTAGGCGATGAAATTATAAGAGGTTATATCTCAAAAGCTTTAAAATATTTAAGTATGACGGTTTCGAATTTATCGATTGTAATGAATCCTACTAAAATCTTTTTGCACGGACAGCTTTTAGGTAATCAAGAGATTTTAAAAGAATTTCAAACCTATATTGAAAAGGATTTGAACTTTATGGGCAATAATTACTTCGAAAATATAGAAGTGCTCCCTTATGAACCTAATAATGGTGCTGTAGGGGCAAGTGCAAGAATAATCTATACTTACTTTATCAATGAATAAAATAAGGTGTCCTCATTATGAGGACACCTTATTTTTTAGTAAAATTCTTTTATACGATGGAACCAAACGCCAGCAGGGTCATGAGTTGCTTTCATATAATGAGACATTTTTTCTATGTATTCTTTTTTGATATCAGCATAGTCTTCATCATAGCATACGTTATTAAGCTGATAAGGATCTTTCGTAAAATCGTAAAGTTCCCCACGTTCATTTTCATTAAAGGTAAACTGATATTTGTTATCGCGAACCATTCTTTGGCGGGATACATAGAAATGGTTATGGTATTCGCCATAAATTTCTGTTCTACCATTAGTGGAAGATTCACCTGTCATAAGAGGAAGGATACTTTCTCCATCTACAGGTTTAGGAGGATGGGTGCCTGCAAGCTCAAGGAATGTTGGCATAAGTTCTTGAAGGTAAACAAAGCTATCATTATCTTGAGTACCAAGGCCTTTTACTACCATAGGAATTCTATAAATTTCATCATAAGTAAAAGCCCCTTTTTCAATAAGTTTATGAGCACCTAGACAGTCCCCGTGGTCTGCACTGTAAATAATAATGGTATCTTCATAAAGACCTAAAGCTTTAAGTTTCTCTACAATCATGCCTACCATATCATCAATCATAGTGCAGTGGCCATAGTATTTAGCAGCAATATCTGCAAAGCCATCCCAGCCATAATCACCAAGTCCCCACATTTTTTCAGAAAGGTAGTGACCATAAGGTTTATTTTCAAAAGTTTCTTTGTAACTTGGATGCTCTTTAATATCTTTAGGATTATACATAGAGTAATAAGGTTCAGGAACAATACTTGGAGAGTGTGGTCCCCAGAAGTTAGCCCAGATGAAGAATGGTTTATCCTCCGTATTTGCCTTATCAATTAAGCGGTTCGTTTCATGAGCAACGAAATACTCGATAGTACTTTCAACAGGACCTTCATGTTTAGCATACATTTCTTGAATTTGAAGAGCAGGATTATTACCTAAGAAACCATGAGAAACATCAGGAATGTCAAAACCATTTTCTTTTAAATACTCTTCATAGTAGTTTGGTGCATTATCTGGTGGCTGATTAAATTTAAGGCTAGGGAAAACTTGACTACCTGGGAAACCATAACCCATAAAAGGTTTTCCATCAAAGCCACAGTCTTCTGGTGTTTTAGAAGGAGACACATGCCATTTGCCTGCAAAACCGCAGAAGTAACCCTGGTCTTTCATGCACTGACCAAGAAGAGGTGTACCTTCTTTAATATCTGTAAAGTTATCAATGACTCCATGATTATGAGGATAAAGGCCAGTCATGACACTTGCCCGAGCTGGTGCACAAATAGCTGAAGAAGTAAAAGCGTTAGTAAACTTCATACCTTCTGCAGCAAGCGCATCGATATGAGGAGTTTTACATACATCATTCAATCCATAAGCACTAACTGTATCATAGCGCTGTTGGTCTGATAAAATAAGGATTATATTTTTTCTTTTAGACATCTATTCAAATCCTTTCTCTCTATGAAATGGGTAATTAATTATAAAAATAAATTATATATTTACTATAACATTAGAAGAAATCAAATACAATAATATTACGATAATTAATAATTTGTTATGAAAAATAAATAAAAATAATAAAACTAAATGTTTAAAAAATACATGTTATACATTTTTGTATGGGTTTCTATAATAAGGCTTATTAAATAAATAATAAGAAAAAAATTTAGAAAGGGTTTGATAAAAATTATTTTTTAAAAATAATAAAATGGTATTAGAAATAGTGCTCATGAAGCTCTTTTTACATTTGTTAGTCATAGAGTATGTTCTATTACATAAATATCTTAGGTATTTTAGCAGTTGTTGTAGGTTCAAGATGAATACTAAGCGTCAAAGAGAACTTGCAGGGAGAGAAGAAGGAGATTTAGATAAAGTGTGAGATGTTGAGTTCATATAATTTAAGAGAAAAACTTTTAGATTAAAAGAAATAAGCACTACTAAAAGATGAATTTTATATAGTATACTAAGTTGATAATATAAAGGAAGGAATAGTATGTTTTTTTCTTGTATAAATAAACAAAATTTAAAGTGGATTATTTTAGTAGTCATTGTCAGTATATGGATTGCTACATATACTGAAGAAAATTCGGATTTAGAGCAAATAGGCAATATCCTTTTACTTGCAGGGCAAGTGCTAATTGTATTGGGTTTCGGGAAAGAGTAAAAAATAAACATTAAGTTATTTTTTTATAAAATATATCCTTATCATAAACTTAAGGAAAAAAGTTGTAAGAACTATGAATTAAACTTTATGCAGTAAAACAAGTTATTGAACAAGGCAAAACAGCAGATCAGGTAGCTAGAGAATTAGAGGATGCTCAGCAAATACGAAGTCAATAGATTCAAAGTATAATGAAGATTCCTAAGCAGTTTTCTTCAAAAAGGAGTTTTTCATATAATTACTATTATGAAAAAATTTATTTGCACCCATACTAATAAGGAAATCGAGTTTAAAAGGAGATTTTCATATGGCAACTTATACAGGTGTTGTAAAATGGTTTGACAATGAACGTGGTTATGGTTTTATTTCTTGTAATGAAGGAGAAGATGTCTTTGTACATCATACACAAGTAAAGGAAAAAAGTCATAACAAAGATTTACATGAAGGTGAAGCTGTAACTTTTGATACAATTGAAAATGAAAAAGGTCTATCAGCTATTAACGTACAAAAATTTTAGGTTTATAGGATGGAAGGAGCTTACTCATGAATCGTGTACATTATTATGTAACTGGATTACAAAATTCACAGAATAAAACACAGATTAAGAATGCTTTAGATCAAATAGAAGGTGTTCAGATGGTGAATGTAGACTTAGGAAGAGGCTCTATTGAAGTAGGGTATAGTGAGTCTGCAAGTGAATGTGAAATTAAAGATTGTATAGAGCATACAGGTTTTACGATTAAGTCAAATTAAATAGAAGGAAGCCCTCTGTAATCCAAGCACGATTAGAGAGGGCTATTTTTATAGAATAGAAATAGGGTACATACCACTTTCTTATCCTACAAGAAAAAGATTAGACTTTAACTTTATAGGAATTTACTGGTATAATGAAAAGGTATAAAAAGAGAATAGGAATATTAATGGAGGGAAATTATGCAGTACCAAGTTAAAACAGTAACTGAAAAAGTAGATTGGGCACAAATTGAAAGAATAGATATTATGAACTATCCATGGGGAAGTGATTACATGCCTCATACTTCTGCCTGGCTTTATAGGGTTGAAGGAGAAGGCTTTTATTTAAAGATGAGATGTGAAGAAAATGAGCCAAAAGCTGTTTATAAAGAAGCCAATGACCCTGTTTATAAAGATAGCTGTATGGAATTCTTTGCAAACTTCTATCCACAAGATGAAAAAGCAGGCTATATGAACTTTGAAATGAATAGTAATGGAGCTATTTTATGTGAATATGGTCATCCAGGAGATCGTTTTTATTTAAGAGATAAAGGTTTTGACTATCCTAAACCAATTGTTACAAAAGGTGAAGGATACTGGGAAGTAGAACTGATGATACCCGATACACTTATTCAAGCTGTTTATGGACATGACCATATGACTACAAGTGGTAGGATTAAAGGGAACTTCTATAAATGTGGAGATGAAACACATACAGCGCACTATGGTTGCTGGAATCCTATAGAAAATGAATATCCTGCATTCCATAAACCAGAGTTCTTTGGTGAACTTATTTTAGGATAAGAATATAAAAAGCTGACTTCATTAATGAAGCCAGCTTTTTATATATGAGAGAAGGTCTACTTTTATAGCATTTAAGAGAGACCTAAATTTCTAGAGTGGGAGTAATAGGAGGATGAGTTATTTTTTTATGAATACGATTGGAACTCATAACAAGTGTATCATGAGCCTCAATAATCGTAGTACCATTAGGAATAACAATCTTTTCACCACGTTTGATCATAATAACAAGATGGTCAGGAGTAGGTGAAAATTCTGCAATGGTTTTAGAGGTCCACTTGCTATTAGGCTGAATATGGAATTCTGTAAGTTCTAGAGAAACACTGCTTTCAAAAGGCGGTGCACTCAAAATTACGATATCGTCCGGTAAAAGGACGGTGTTTCCATTAGGAATAATGGTTTGACCTTGACGCATAAGCATAACGAGAAGGGTATGAGGTGGCAGTATAAGTTGATGAATAGACTGGTTAGCCCAAGGGTGGTCAGCTGTTAGAATAAGTTCAATAAACTGTACTTGCACTTCTTCTGTATAATCTGTAAAGGTTTTAAGGACATCCGCATGAGGGTCAATCATATGAAGCTTTTTGGCAACGAAAGGGAGTAGTGTGCCTTGAAAAGTAATAGAAAGCAGTACAATACAAAAGACAATATGGAAAAGATCATACTGTGTATAAGCAGGACTAATTGTTGCTAAAATAGCAAATACAATAGAAGATGCCCCCCTAAGACCTGACCAGGATACCAAAAGTTGTTGCATAAGAGGAGCTTTAAAAGGTGTTAGAATAAGTCCTACCGCGAGTGGTCTTGCAATAAACGTTAAAAAGAGCGCAATAGCAAGAGCAGGAAGTAGCACAGAAGGCAGTAATGAAGGAAAAGCAAGAAGTCCTAACAGGAAGAAAATAAGCATTTGCATAAGCCCTGTTATCCCATCGAAGAAATGGACTAAAGCACGTTTGTTAGGAAGTGGACGATTCCCTAAAATAAGACCTACTAAATAAACACTAAGATAGCCATTTCCGCCTACTAAGGAAGGAAGTGCATAAGCTAAAAGTGCAGTTGCTAAGACAAAGGCTGCATCAAAACCTGCTGTTACAAATTGAAAATGATTTAAAATCCATAAAGCAATACAAGCAACCAAAATACCTATAAGTATGCCATATACAACTTGAGCAAACAGCATATACAAGATGGAACCTGTATGTATAGGTTCTAGCATAAGAGATAAAGCAATAAGTGTCAGCATATAAGAGAAGGGGTCGTTACTACCGCTCTCTACTTCTAGCATAGAAGCTGTATGTAATTTAAGATTAAGCCTTTTAGAACGCAATATGGAAAAGACAGAGGCTGCATCGGTAGAACTAATAACTGCGCCTATAAGGAAACTTTCTAATACAGGCATGGCTAAAACGACATGACAGAAAAGTCCTGTTAAAAGGGCAGTTAGTAAAACGCCTAAAGTGGAGAGTAAAATGGATTGTGGTGCAATGCAAATAGCATCTTTTAACCTTGTTCCAAAGCCACCATAAAACATAATAAATATAAGAGATACAGAGCAGATCTGCTCTGCAAAAGAATAATTTTCAAATGGAATTTTAACAAAACCATCGGAACCAAAGAACATGCCTAGCAAGATAAAAATAAGAAGTGTAGGGATGCCCCATCTACTTGAAAGTTTGTTGAAAGCAATACACGAGATGATAACCACAGAAGTCACTAGAAGAGTAAGTGCCATAAGATTCCTCCTTTGAAAATAGCCTTTTAGTATATCCCTATGCTATGAGGGGTATAAATAGGCGTAGTTTTTAGAAAAGCTTATTTAAAAAATAAGTTATTTTATGTTATGATAAATATTATCATAAATATTATTATACACTGTAAACTAAGAAAGGAGTAGAGTATGGAGCAGATTAATTATATTGTTGTTTTTCTAGAAGGAATATTTTCATTTTTATCACCTTGTGTTTTGCCCATTCTGCCGGTTTATTTAGCTGTTTTATCAAAAAGTGTTAATGAGGATACAATGCGTAAACGTTCTGTACTTATTAGGAATACCCTCTTATTTATATTAGGTATTTCCACTGCCTTTTTTATATTAGGGACAGGCATAAGTGTCTTTAGAGTCTTTTTAAATACGTATATGAAGTGGATTTTAATAGTAGGCGGTCTCATGATTGTAGGTCTGGGGCTATTTTCTATAGGAGATTTGAACATACCTTTTTTACAAAGGGAAAGAAGGTTTCATTATCAAATGAAGGAGATGAGACCTTGGACAGCGTATTTATTAGGATTTACTTTTAGTTTTGGATGGACACCTTGTATAGGACCTATGTTAGCTTCTGTACTTGTACTAGCCTCTACTAGACATGCAGTAGAAGGTAATATCCTGCTTTTATTATATACAGCAGGTTTTACAGTGCCATTCCTATTGATTGCCTTATTTTCTGAGAAGATGATTAATCTTTTAGATAAGCTTAAAAAGCATATGGGAAAGATTCAAAAAATAGGTGGCTTTATTCTAATTGTCATGGGGCTTTTAATGTTTACAAAAGGTATTACAATGCCGGAGTATGTTCAGCCTTCTAATGAGCAGCAAGGAAGTGAAAAGAGTCAGCAGATACCTATGGCACCAGACTTTACACTGGTAGACCAATATGGACAAGAGCATACTTTAAGTGATTATAAAGGGAAAGTAGTCTTTATCAATTTCTGGGCTACTTGGTGTCCACCATGTAAAGCAGAACTACCCGATATAGAAGAAATTTATAGAGAGTATGGTATGAATAAAGATGATGTAGTGATTTTAGGTATGACCTTCCCGAATATGGATAGAGAAAAGTCTAAAGAAGAGATTATAGAGTTTATTGAAGAAGAAGGATATACTTTCCCAACTTTATTTGATGAAAGCATGGAGCTTGCCTATAAATATTATATTAATGCCTTTCCTACAACTTTTTTAATTAATAAAGATGGGACAGTAGAAGGTTATGCAAGCGGTATGTTAACAAAAGAAACAATGAAAGAAATTATTGAAAAACTTAGATGATGCCTAAAGCATTATCTAAGTTTTTGTGTTTTTAGAGTGCAAATCTTATAGGCCAAGTAAATCATAAAACATTAATGAACTGTTTGCATTACAGGTCTTATATCTATCAGACAAAGGAAATTTGGCGTAGACGTCTTGAATTACTTTACAAGCATATGAGCTTACCACTTTATATGCAGCCATATACTTCAGCTTATTTTATCCAGCATTTTAGGAGAAAGGTTGATAGAAATAGAAAGGATGTGTATAACTAAGGTTTGAAAAAAATCTAAATACATTATAAAATATTATAAAATATATTATCTCGTATTAAAAAGGAGAAGATTATGTATATTATACCGACACCTTATAAAGTCATCTTGCAAGAAGGGATTTTTAAGTTGCGTCCAGATACTTTACTTTTATTAGAAGTATCTTGTAATGCAGAAGATTTAAAGGCAGTACAACTTTTAAAAGAAGAAATACTTATAGAGTTAGGACTTGACTTAAAAATTAACAAAGGGTTTAAGCCTTTTGAAAAGTTATCAGCTATTAGGCTAAGCAAGGTAGAAGGAGAAAAAGAAGCCTATAAGCTTTCTATTAATGAAAAAGGTGTACAGATTATAGGTGGAAGTTCAACAGGGCTTTTTTATGGGCTACAAACCTTAAGACAAATTATAAGACAGCAAAGAACATCTTTAAATTATATGATGATTGAAGATAAGCCTTATTTCAAGCATAGAGGTTTTTATCACGATGTAACTAGAGGTAAGGTACCCACTTTAGAGACACTTAAGTTATTAGTAGACCGTTTAGCTTACTATAAAATCAATCAGTTTCAGCTTTATATAGAGCATACTTTTGCTTTTAAAGGCATGAGTGAAGTATGGGTAGATAAAGACCCACTAACTGCAGAAGAAATTCTTATATTAGATGTTTATTGCAAGGAGAGACATATAGAGCTTATCCCTTCTTTATCTACTTTTGGCCATTTATATGAAGTACTACGTACCCATTCGTTTACCGAGTTATGTGAGCTTGAACACGTAAGAGAAGAACCTTATCTTTTTACAGGGCGTAATCATACCCTAAATGCAACAGATGTAAGAAGTATAGAGCTTGTTAAAAATATGTTAGAGCAGTATATACCACTATTTAGCTCAGATATTTTTAATATTTGCTGTGATGAAACCTTTGAACTAGGTAAAGGGAAGAGTAAAGCCTATGCAGATAAAGTAGGTGTAGGGAAGCTTTATACACAGTTTTTAAACCAAATTGTAGAATTTGTAAAAGGGCATGGTAAAAAAGTTATGTTTTGGAGTGATGTTATTTTACATCATCCAGAACTCCTTAATGAAATACCAGAAGATGTTATAGGGTTAACATGGGATTATTTAAGCAGTGCGGATGGAGAAGGCATTAGAACCATAGCAAAGGCGGGGAGAAGTCAGTATGTATGTCCTGGAGTAGGAGGATGGAGTATGATGATGAACCTGGTAGGTAATGCATTTGAGAATATAAGAAGAATGGTAGCTTATGGTGTAGAAAATGGTGCTATTGGTGTACTTAATACAGATTGGGGTGACTTTGGACATGTAAATTTCCTAGGGAACTCTATACCAGGTATGGCTTATGGAGCCGGTTTATCTTGGAATCCTAATGGGGAAAAAGATTTTGAAACGATGTATGAGGCGATTTCACTTCTTGAATTTGGAGACCATAGTAAGCAGGTAGTAGGCTTACTTCATAAATTATCAGCAAGTCAAAATGTAGGTTGGTGTGAGCTCGTACGCTGGAAAGAAAAGGGGGAACATCCGGACTGGCTAGATATAGATAAGATTTTAAGGGGGTATCAAGTAGCTACCCAAGTAGGTGAGGCATTAGTCGATTTAAGTGGGGAACTTAAACGATACCCTATAGATATGAAAGGATTTATAGTAGCTGCAAAAGGAATCCAGCTTATTGACTTATTCTATCTCTATTTAATAAAAGGTGAAGAAATGCTGGAAGGAGCTGAGGAAGGTTATACGCCTTGGAAATTAGCAGAAGCCTTTGAGGAATGGATCTATGAGTTCCAAAATGTATGGCGTATGCAAAATAAAGAAAGTGAATTGGCTAAGGTAAGAGAAGTGGTTATGTATGTATGCCATATATTACGTACATCCAAATAAAAATATAAATTATATGAGGTGAACAAAAGATGAGTAAACAAATTACAACGGTTATTATTGGACTTGGGGGACGTGGTAAAGATACCTATGCAGAGTATATTAGACAAAATCCAGATAAAATGAAAATAGTAGCCATTGCAGATATTGAACCAGAGAAAGTAGATAAAGTATCTAAAGCTTTTAATATTCCAAGAGAAATGTGTTTTGAGAGTGCAGATGATTTACTTAAAGAAGAAAAGCTAGCTGATACAGCGCTTATTTGTACACAAGATAGAGATCATGTAGAGGAAGCACTTGTAGCCCTTGAAAGAGGCTACCATTTACTTCTTGAAAAGCCAATCTCACCAGAACTTGAAGAATGTAAACAGTTACTGGCAGCAGCTAAAAAATATAATAAACATGTTATTGTATGCCATGTTTTACGTTACACACCTTTCTATGAAACCATTAAAGCTATGATTACAGAAGGTAAAATTGGGGAAGTTGTAAGTATTCAAGCTATTGAGAATGTGGCATATTGGCATCAGGCACACAGTTTTGTAAGAGGTAATTGGAGAAGAAGTGATGAGACAAGCCCTATGATTCTTGCAAAATGTTGCCATGACATGGATATTCTATTATGGCTTGCAGACAAACGCTGTAAAAAGGTAAGTTCATTTGGTAGTACTTACTTATTTAAGGCAGAAAAAGCACCCGAAGGAGCAGCTATGAGATGTATGGATGGCTGCAAATGCCAAGATGAGTGTCCATATGATGCAGTGAAATGTTACATAGATGATCCTAAAATGGGTATTAAACATGGCAATACAGGATGGCCAGTTAATATTGTAGCCCTTGACCCAACCCTTGAAAAGGTAACAGAGGCATTAAAAGAAGGTCCATATGGTAGATGTGTTTACCATTGTGATAATGATGTGGTAGACCATCAGGTTGTTAACTTAGAACTTGAAGAGGGTGTAACCATTAACTTTACTATGAGTGCTTTTACAGGTAGATGCTACCGTTATCTTAAAATCATGGGTACACAGGGTTGTATCGAGGGACATATGGATAAAAACTTAGTGGTATATGAACCATTTGGTGGTGAAAAAGTAGAAATTGATATTACAAAACAAGGTGAAAGCTTAGCAGGACATGGTGGTGGAGATTACCGCATGATGGACCGATTTATAGAATTAATGCAAAATCCAGAAGCTAATACAAGTATGGGTACAACCATTGAGCGTTCTATTGAAAGCCATGTTGTCGCACTGTTAGCTGAAGAATCTAGAATAAATGGTGGTAAGTGTTTAAGTCTTGAATAAGAAGAGGGTGATTCATTGAATCTCACTTATTTAAAATATGCATTAGAAGTAGAAAAAACAGGTTCTATTACCAAGGCTGCCCAGCATCTTTTTATGGGGCAGCCTAATCTAAGTAAAGCCATTAAAGAATTAGAGGAAAGTATAGGTATTACACTTTTTGAGAGGACTTCTAAGGGAGTTCTTGTTACCCAGGAAGGTAAGACATTTCTTAGTCAGGCCCACCATATTATAGAGCAGATAGACCGGATGGAAGCGCAGTATAGACCTGTTACAAAACCTAAATTATATTTTAATATTTCTGTACCAAGAGCAAGTTATATTACCTATGCTTTTACACGTTTTGTTAATAGTCTAGAAGAGGGTGAAGGATTAGAAATTAACTTTAAAGAGACAAATTCTATAGAAGCAGTACGTAATATCTTAGAATGTCATTACCAGCTTGGCATTATGAGATACCCTTTAGAGTATGAGAAGTATTTTATGCACCTTATTGAGGATAAGGCATTTGAAATGCAGAAAATATGGGAGTTTGAGGATGTACTGCTTATGTCTAAAGAACATCCTTTAGCAAGGAAAGAGTCTATTGTGCGAGAAGACCTTATACCTTACATCGAACTGATACATGGAGATCTTATGGTGCCTAATGTATCGGAAGAACTGAAGAAAAAAAAAGAAAAAGACTTTGTTAAAAAACATATTCTAGTATATGAAAGAGGGAGCCAGTTTGACCTATTAAGACAGGTGCCTACAACTTATATGCATGTCTCCCCTGTACCAGAAAACTTGTTAGAACATTATCAACTTGTCCAACGTCGATGTGAAGATTTGGTTCAAAAAAATAAAGATGTACTCATTTATTCTAAGCATCATCGTCTTACAACAATAGAAGAAAGATTTATAAAAGAGTTGATAAAAGTGCAGCAAGAAATGAAGCATATCTATAAGTATATATAGGTATGCTTTTTTTTATATTACCTATAAAATATAAAACGGTGTTAAAATTATAACATAGAAGATAAATTTGAATTGCAAATAGCATAGGGGGGGGCAAGTCATATGTCACGATTTACATTACCAAGAGATATTTATTATGGAAAAGGTTGTTTAGAGACGCTTAAAACACTTAAAGGCAAACGTGCTGTACTCGTTTTAGGTGGAGGTTCTATGAAACGTTTTGGTTTTGTAGACCAAGTTGTTCGTTATTTAAAAGAGGCACATATAGAAGTCCAGCTTTTTGAAAATGTAGAACCAGACCCATCTGTGGAAACAGTTATGGCAGGTGCTCAGTTTATGAGAGAATTTGAGCCAGACTGGATTATTGCTATGGGAGGCGGTTCACCTATTGATGCCGCTAAGGCTATGTGGGCCTTTTATGAATATCCAGATACAACTTTTGAAGACCTGATCACGCCTTTTAATTTCCCAGAGCTTAGAACAAAAGCTAGATTTTTGGCTATCCCTTCTACATCAGGTACAGCAACGGAAGTTACAGCTTTCTCTGTTATTACAGACTATGCAAAAGGTATTAAGTATCCATTAGCAGATTTTAATATTACACCAGATATCGCAGTAGTAGATCCTCTTCTTGCAGAAACGATGCCACCAAAACTTACAGCACATACAGGAATGGATGCTTTAACCCATGCTATAGAAGCTTATGTTTCTACTTTAAACTCACCTTTTACAGATCCACTTGCTTTAAAGGCTATTCATATGGTATTTGACTATTTACCAGCTTCTTATGAAGGAGATAAGGAAGCAAGAGAGCAGATGCATTATGGACAATGTCTTGCAGGTATGGCTTTTTCAAATGCTCTTTTAGGTATTGTCCATTCTATGGCACATAAAACAGGAGCAGCCTTCTCAACAGGACATATTCCACATGGCTGTGCTAATGCTATTTATTTACCTTATGTTATTCAGTTTAATGCTCAATGTGCTGAGAAACGCTATGCTGATATTGCAAGATTTGTTGGTCTTGAGGGAGAAAGTGATAAAGAACTTGTGCAAAAACTTTGTGAGAAAATCGATGACTATAATGTGAAATTAGGTATTCCAAAAACATTAAAAGAGTTTGGGATTAATGAAGAGGAATTTAAGGCTAAAGTCAGTGAAATTGCTAAATTAGCTGTAGGAGATGCTTGCACAGGTTCTAATCCTAGATCCATTACACCGAGTGAGATGGAGAGACTTTTAACATGTACTTATTATGGAAATAAAGTAGAATTCTAAGAAATAAAAGATTAAAAACCGGTAAAGAATCCTTTATGAAAGGATAGTCTTCTACCGGTTTTTGTGTTTTAATAGAAAAAGATAAACTCATATAAAAGAAAAGGAGAAGAACAATGAAATACATTATTTTTTCTGATATACATGGCTCAGCAAGTCGTACAAAAAAAGTTTTAGAGATTTTCGAAAAAGAACAATGCGATAAAATGATTATTTTAGGAGATGTGCTTTATCATGGCCCACGCAATGATTTGCCAGAGGGACATGGACCTAAAGAGGTGGTAACGCTGCTAAATCACTATAAAGACCGTATTATTTGCGTAAGAGGAAACTGTGAAGCAGAGGTAGACCAGATGGTTCTAGAGTTTGCATGTATGGAGACTTATACACGTATTATAGAGGGAGAGAGAACACTTTTTGCTACGCATGGGCATCACTATAGCCCAGAGAAGCTTCCTATGCTTAAAGCAGGGGATGTATTTCTTTATGGGCATACGCACCTTTGGGAGCTAAGTGAAAAGGAAGGAATTCGTATTTGCAATCCAGGCTCTATTAGTCTTCCAAAAGAAAATAGACCAGCTACTTATGCTCTTTATAATGAGGGAAAGCTAAGTGTTTACACACTAGAGGGGGAATGCTTAGCACAAGAGTAAAGGAGATATAAAAAAGTTTTTTCTATAAAAAGTCTTCCTAAGGGCATACTAAGAAAAAATGCTTCTAAAGGATGATTTATACATGACAATTATTTTATATTTTATTATTATACTTTTAACCAATATGATTCAGGGTATTACTGGATTTGCAGGTACAGTACTTGCCATGCCTTTTTGTATATTGCTTTTAGGTATAGGCATTGCTAAACCTGTATTAAACATTTTAACCATTATTGCTTGTACTCTTATTGTTGTAAGATCCTATAAGCATATTGTATGGAAAGAATTTTTTAAGATGACAGGGATTATGTTTGTCGGTGTCTTTATTGGAGAGTATGTATATACCTTATTTCCAGTAGATATTTTACTTACTCTTTATGCCATCTTTATCATCTTTATTGCACTTAAAGGTCTATTTGTTAAGAAAGAATTTGATTTGAACGAAGGGATTTTAATCGGCATTATTCTATCAGCGGGGATTATTCATGGCATGTTTATTTCAGGTGGGCCACTTCTCATTATTTATGCAGTGAAAAAAATCAAGGATAAGGAAAGCTTTAGAGCAACTTTATCACCTGTATGGATTGTACTCAATATATATATTTTAATAAAGCAACTCTTTTTGGGAATTATTACAGTACCTATGGTAAACTTAGTTTTAATAGGTATACCTGCATTAATGATTGGGGTCATTATAGGAGGGCAAATGGCAAAGAAGATGAGTCAACAGACTTTTATGAGGCTTTCCTATGTACTTCTACTGATATCTGGGGTGAGTTTAATTATTTAAACACAAATTGAAAGAGAGAAAATAGAATGTTTACAAATAGGGATTTATACAAACTCATTATTCCACTTATTATTGAGCAGCTTTTAGCTGTTACAGTTGGTATGGCAGATGTGATGATGGTTGCAACAGCAGGGGAAGCAGCTGTTTCAGGCGTATCACTTGTAGATATGATCAATGTACTTATTATTAATATTTTTGCAGCACTTGCGACAGGAGGGGCAGTCGTATGTGCCCAGTGTATTGGGCGTAAACAAAAAAAGGAAGCGGGTGAGTATGCTAAACAGTTACTTTTTATTGTTAGTACGATCTCCATAACAATTGCTCTTTTTGTTTTAATATTTAAAGAGCCTTTATTACAACTGGTGTTTGGCAAGATTGAAGCAGAGGTGATGAAAAATGCTTTAACCTATATAATCATTTCTGCTTTGTCTTACCCCTTTTTAGCCCTCTATAACGGAGCGGCAGCCCTGTTCAGAGCGATAGGAAATTCAAAAATATCTATGAAAATATCTATTTTAATGAACGTATTGAATATTATAGGTAACGCTATATTTGTCTTTGGTTTTAACATGGGTGTAGCAGGTGTTGCTTTATCTTCTTTATTTTCACGTATGCTTGCCGCATGTATGATGCTTATACTCCTTAATAAACCAAATGAACTTCTGTACATAGAATCCTTATGGAAAATACGACCTGAAGGTTGGAGACTAAAAAGGATTTTGGGTATTGGTATACCCAATGCTCTAGAAAATAGTATGTTCCAGTTAGGGCGTGTGCTTGTAGTAAGTATTATTTCAGGATTTGGTACAGTACAGATTGCAGCCAATGCTGTAGCGAATAACCTCGATGCATTAGGATGTATACCAGGGCAGGCTATGAGCCTTGCTATGATTACGGTTGTAGGACAGTGCGTGGGGGCTGGAGACTATAAAGCTGTTAAGTATTATACAAAAAAACTCCTTAAGATGACGTATGTGTTTACTATTCTAGTCAATGCCAGCATCTTAATAGGCTTACCGTTTATATTATCTATTTATAAGCTTTCTCCAGAAACACTAAAGCTTGCAACTATTTTAGTACTCATTCATGATGGGTGTGCTATGTTGATGTGGCCAGCAGCCTTTACACTTCCTAATGCACTACGTGCAGCCAATGATGTGAAGTTTACGATGGTGGTTTCCATTTTCTCTATGTGGACCTTTAGAATTTTATTTAGTGTCATTTTAGGAAAAGGAATGGGACTTGGTGCTATAGGCGTATGGATTGCTATGATTATGGATTGGATTTTTAGGCTGACATGTTTTATAATAAGATTTAGACGAGAAAAATGGCGTCTAAAAAGTGGCTTATAGTATGCTCGTCTTAGAAGATGTATAGCGAAAGAGGAGAAATAATGGAAGAATTATATAACTTAATTGAAGATAAAATTAGAAGTGCAGGTTATTTAGGTGCTGTAAACGGTATGGAAGTTTACGATGAAATCTGTGATGAAATTGATGGTAAAGAAAATGGGAGCTACATTTTCATGTCTAAAAAAGAAGATAACGTATTCTTTGAATACAAAATTGACGTAATGGATGAGGAATTTAACTTGTCTTATGTGAATATTAATACACCAGATGGCATCATTCATGTAGATTTTGATGCAGAATAAAAAGAGCTACATTATTTCTGAGAAATGCAATGGATGCGGAGCATGTAAAGTGGTTTGCCCTAAACATTGTATTAGTCGTGGGAAGCCCTATGTGATTCAGCAAGAGCGTTGCATTAAGTGTGGCTTATGTGTGACAAGATGCTGGAGAAAAGTAATTGTGAGACAAGAATGATGCAAAAAGGGCTCCTTTAAAGGAGCTCTTTTCTTAATGAAAAGACTAAATGAAGGAGAAAGGAAGTGAAGAAGATGATTGTTACCAAAGAAGATCATCTCTATGAAGAGAGCAGGAGAGCATGGAATAGAGCTATTCAGATGTATCCCTTACAAATTATATACTGCAAAAATAAAGAAGAAGTAAGTAGAGCACTCCTATGGGCTAAAGAACACGGTTATCCTATTCGCATTCGCTCAGGTAGACATCATTATGAAGGATATTCTACTGGCAACGATGTAGTTGTTATTGATGTAAGCCAAATGAATGGTATACAGGTAGATGAAGAGAATGAACTGGTAACCGTTGAAGGTGGTGTACGCAATAGAGCCCTCTATGAGGCAGTATGTCAGTTAGGGTATCCTTTTCCTGGTGGAGGTTGTCCTACTGTAGGCGTAGCAGGACTTGTTCTTGGTGGGGGCTGGGGTTATTCAGCTAGAATGCTTGGATTAAGTTGTGACAGTTTAATTGAAGTAGAAATGATTGATGTAGATGGAAATTGTATTAAAGCTAATGCTATGACTCATCCAGAACTGTTCTGGGCTTTAAAAGGTGCTGGTGGCGGTAACTTTGGTATAGTCGTTAGCATGACTTTTAAATTACCTAAGAAGAATCCTACAGCTACACTTATTCAGTTAGAATATAAGCATATGAATACTGAGGCACGTCTAGAGCTTGTTAAGGCATGGCAGACTTTATTTGAAACTTTACCACATCATACGAATATGAAAATGGCTCTTTACAACTCTAAGGAAAAAGGGATAGGGATTGCCATAACAGGTGTATGCTATGGAAGCCAGCAGGAAGCTTTTGAAACCATTAAGCCTCTTATTATGCCTGCAAAAGAAATGCTATTAAAACTTAATGAATGCTCGGTTTTAGAAATCAATCGTATCATTCAGGATAGTCACCCTGATTATGAGAAATACAAGTCTACAGGAAGATTTGTTTATAAGACTTATAATGAAGAGCAGATTCAATCTCTCTTAGAAATTGTAGATAGTAAGCCAGAAGCATCTGATTATACAGCTATCACCTTCTATGGGTTAGGTGGGCAGATACAGGCTACATCTAAAAGAAAATCAGCTGTATTCTATAGAGATGCTAGGTTTATATTAGGTTTTCAGTCTGTATGGGAGGATGACCGAGCTAAAGCTGAGAACTGCACATGGCTCCTTGAACATTTTCCTATTATTGAGGCCCTAACAGAAGGTTCATTTATTAATTTTCCATTAGCAGAACTTACAGATTACAAAAAGGCTTATTATGGTGACTATAAAGAACCTCTTGAAAATATTAAAGCACAATATGATCCAGAAAATAGACTACACTTTCCACAAGGACTTTAAAAAATAATCTAATAAAAGGGTATATTTTCATAAAAAATGCCATACTAACCCTAGGAGGTGAGAGTTATGGCAAAAATGCACCGTTACTATGAAGAATTAGCAAATACAAAATATAATAATCATCTAGAGATGTGTAAAGATTTAGGCGTTACTTTAAATGATCTTTATACAGATGAGATAGATGAGGAAGATTTATATTAAGTCAAATTAAAAAATAGATTTAGCCGAAGTGAAGCTAAGTCTATTTTTTTTGCATAAGTATGACTAAAAATTTAGAATTCTATATGTCATGTATAAAAATACTAATAATTTCGTAGCATAATGCAGTAGATATTTAAATTTCACGGATAGGATGATGCAAGTGGATACTTTCGAAATAACGACCAAAGTTGTATTTGGTCAAGATGCTTTAGATTATATTAAGAATTTCCAAGACGAAAAAGTATTTATTGTAACAGACCCTTTTATGGTGAAATCAGGGATGATTAACAAAATCACAGCCTATCTCGGGTCTAATCAATATGAGATCTTCAGTGATATTGTACCAGACCCTCCTATGGAATTGGTTGTAAAAGGTGTTGAAGCTGTTACAGAATTTAAACCTAACTGTATGATTGCTCTAGGTGGAGGTTCTGCCATCGATGCAGCTAAGGCCATTATGGATTTCTCAAGAAAAATTGGTCGTTTAGAGGCTATGAAGTTTATTGCTATCCCAACTACAAGTGGTACAGGGTCAGAGGTAACTTCTTTTGCTGTTATTACAGATAAAGAAAAAGGTATTAAATACCCTCTTGTTTCCAATAGTTTATTGCCTGATGTAGCCATTCTAGAGCCTGAACTCGTTAAAAGTGTACCGAGTAGTATTGTAGCAGATACAGGAATGGACGTACTTACTCATGCCTTAGAAGCTTATGTGTCAACAAAAGCTACAGATTTTTCTGATGCACTGGCTGAAAAGTCCGTAGAACTTGTATTTGAATACCTTAAACGTTCTTATGAAAGTGCTGATGATATAGAAGCCAAAGAAAAAATGCATAACGCCTCTTGCCTAGCAGGCCTTGCTTTTAATCTAGCTTCCTTAGGAATTAACCATGCCATTGCACATAATATTGGTGGGAAATTACATGTACCACATGGAAGAACCAATGCCTTGCTTCTACCTTATGTTATTGAATTTAATGCAGATATAGAGGGGTATACCCCATCTCATTATACAAAAGCAGCAAAAAAATATGCTTATTTAGCAAAACTCATTGGACTTGAAGGGGCTAATACCCGTTCATCCGTACGTAATCTCATTAATGAAATTATAAAGCTACAGAAAGAAATGAAAATGCCAACCACACTGCGTGAATGTAAAATCTCAGCAGAGGCTTTAAATAAGTCAAGAGAAGACATTATTAAAGGGGCCCTAGAAGATGCTTGTCTTATAACAAATCCTAGAAAAGCAACACATGGTGACATTTTGGAAATACTCCATAAGATTGACTAAGGAGGGCCTAAAAAATGGAGATTGAAGATAAACAGCGTATTATACAAGAGTTTGTACCAGGTAAACAAGTTACACTTGCTCATGTCATTGCCAATCCTACAGAAGACATTTATAAGAAGCTAGGGCTAGTAGTAGAGAATATTAATGCTATTGGTATTTTAACTATTACACCAAGTGAAGGAGCTATTATAGCAGCAGATGTAGCCACTAAAGCATCAGATGTTACATTAGGATTTATTGATCGTTTTAGTGGGGCGCTCGTTATTACAGGAGATGTCAGCTCTGTAGAAGCAGCCGTACGCGATATTTTAGATGTACTTGAGCATAATCTAAAATTTACACCAACAACCATTACAAGGACTTAATAGAATGAGCAGAGTTATTTTTATAGGTAAGACAGGATGTGGCAAGACAACCTTATGTCAAAAACTCAATGAACTAGAAATTAAGTATAAAAAGACACAGGCAGTAGAGCTTTATGATAATGCTATTGATACACCTGGTGAATATTTAGAAAATAGGCATTATTACAGTGCACTGATTATGACAGCTGTAGATGCAGAAATTATAGCACTTGTAGCGGATCCTACTGCTTATGAAAGCTTTATTCCACCGGCTTTTGCAGGAAGCTTTGCAAAAGAGGTTATTGGTATCATTACTAAAATCAATTTGGTTCAAGAATCAGCAGATATTGATAAGGTGGAAGAACGTCTTAAAGAGGCAGGTGTTACAAGAATTTTTAAAGTCGATACAGTAGATGATGTGGGTATCAAAGAGCTTTTTGAGTATCTCGATAGCTTTCTAAATAAAGATAGGTAAAGAAAATATAAGAAAGGTGGAGGATAATGAGGGAAGAACTTTTAAGTGTAGGAATAGATATTGGGACAAGTACCACGCAACTTATTTTTTCTAAGATTATTGTAGAAAATATGGCTTCTAGCTATTCTGTTCCACGCATTGTCATTGTAGATAAAGAGATTATTTACAGAAGTGAGATTTATTTTACACCTCTTATTTCTCTAAGAGAAATTGATGGGCTAAAAGTTAGGGATATTATCCAGAAGGAATATAAAAAGGCTGGTATTGACCCTTCTAAAATTGATACAGGTGCCGTCATTATCACAGGTGAAACAGCAAGAAAAGAAAATGCAGAAGAAGTATTAACTACTTTAAGTGGACTTGCTGGTGACTTTGTTGTAGCGACAGCAGGACCAGATCTTGAAAGTATTATATCTGGTAAGGGTGCAGGTGCCCATACTTATTCTAAAGATCATAACACAAGTGTTGTGAATATGGATATTGGAGGTGGTACAAGTAATTTAGCTGTCTTTTTAAGGGGGGAAGTAAGGGAAACAGGGTGTCTAGATGTAGGTGGGCGTCTCATTAAGGTAGACAGTACAACGCATCAGATTACCTATATTGCTCCTAAACTTGAGACCCTTATTCGTGAAAACAATATGGGACTTGCCATAGGCACTAAAGCTACTAGAGAAAATTTAAAACCTATTATTGACAAAATGGTACAGGCATTAGAGCAAAGCGTAGGTATAAAAAAACAGGATGATCTATTAAAGCTCATTATTACAAATAAAAATATTGAGCTTAATGTGCCTATAGAATGTATATCCTTCTCTGGTGGTGTGGCAGATTATGTTTATTATGAGGGAGAAATAGACGATTATTTCAAATTTGGGGATATTGGTATTCTTTTGGGACAAGCTATTAAGGAATCTGATTTATGTAAGAAACTAAAAGTTGTAAGAAGCCAAGAAACCATTCGCGCCACAGTAGTAGGTGCGGGCACTCATACAACAGAAATTAGTGGCAGTACCATTACGTATACCAAAGATGCTTTTCCTATTAAGAATTTGCCTATCTTAAAACTTGCAAAAGATGAGGAGAGCGAAGATGCCCAGGCTTTAACACAGGCTATTAAAAAGAAACTTCAGTGGTTTAAGCTAGAAGGCGATTTACAAAGAGTAGCCATTGCTATGGAAGGTAAGGATAATCCTAGCTTCAAGGAAATCCAAGAATATGCTAAAGGATTAGTAGAAGGCATGGAAGAACTTATTGAAAGAGAGCTTCCTCTTATTGTCATTGTGGAGAAAGATATGGCTAAGGCATTAGGACAGAGTATGTATCATCTATTAGGGTACAAGAAAGATATTATTTGTTTAGATAGTGTCAAGCTAGATAATGGAGATTATATCGATATTGGAAGCCCTATTGCAGAAGGAACTGTATTACCAGTAGTAGTAAAAACATTAGTATTTTGTTAAGGAGGATTCAAATGATCTTAAAAACAAAATTATTTGGACATACTTATGAGTTCAAATCACTTAAAGAAGTTATGGCAAAAGCCAACGAAGAAAAATCAGGAGACAGATTAGCAGGGCTTGCACCAGAGTCAGCAGAAGAAAGAGTTGCAGCAAAAGTTGTACTTTCTAATGTTTTACTTTCAGATTTACGTAACAATCCAGCAGTACCTTATGAAATGGATGAAGTAACACGTATTATCCAAGATGATGTCAATGAAAAAATCTATGATGAAATCAAAAACTGGACAGTTGGAGAATTCAGAGAATGGATTTTAGATGAAGGCACAACAGGTGCAGATATTACACGTATTTCTAGAGGACTTACATCTGAGATGGTTGCTGCTGTTGCAAAGCTGATGTCAAATATGGACCTCATTTATGGGGCGCAAAAAATTCGTATTACTAAACACTGTAATACAACAATTGGAGAACGTGGCACACTTTCTTCAAGACTTCAACCTAACCATCCAACAGATGATCCAGATGGTATTATGGCATCTTTACTTGAAGGTTTAACTTTTGGTGCAGGGGATGCACTACTTGGACTTAACCCAGTAGATGACTCTACAGAAAGTGTTGTACGTGTTCTTAAACGTTTTGAAGAAATTAAACAAAAATTTCAAATTCCAACTCAGACTTGTGTATTAGCTCACGTTACGACTCAAATGGATGCTATTCGTCATGGGGCACCAGCAGACCTTATATTCCAATCTATTGCAGGTTCAGAAAAAGGAAATACAGCTTTTGGTTTTAATGCAGCAACGATTCAAGAAGCAAGAGATCTTGCGCTTAAAGAAGGTACAGCGGAAGGGCCAAACGTTATGTACTTTGAAACAGGACAAGGATCAGAGCTTTCCTCAGAAGCACATTTTGATACTGACCAAGTGACAATGGAAGCAAGATGTTATGGTTTTGCAAAACACTTTGACCCATTCATTGTTAATACAGTAGTTGGTTTCATTGGGCCTGAATATCTTTATGATGGTAGACAAGTAAGTCGTGCTGGGCTTGAAGATCACTTCATGGGTAAACTTACAGGTGTTTCAATGGGATGTGACGCATGTTATACCAACCATATGAAAGCAGACCAAAATAGTATTGAAGACTTATCTGTTCTTTTAACAACCGCAGGCTGTAACTACTTTATGGGTATTCCTCATGGTGACGACGTTATGCTTAACTATCAAACAACAGGGTTCCATGAAACAGCAGCTCTTAGAGAGATGTTTGGCTTAACTGCTATCAAACCTTTCCATGAATGGCTTGTAAAAATGGGCTTTGTAGATGAAAAAGGACATCTTACAGCACGTGCTGGTGATGCATCAATATTATTCTAGGATAAGGAGGCAGTCAAAGTGAACGAACAAGATTTAAGAAAAATGGTAGAGCAACTTGTAGAACAAATGGTAGGAAAAGAAGGAAATGGTGCAACCATTACTGAAACGATTACCATAAAACCTAATACAACAGCAGGCGGTAGTGATATAGACCGTAATGGATGTATTGAAGATATTACAGCTATTGACCTTAAAAAACAATTCCTTGTTAAAAATGCTAAAGATAAAGAAGCTTATCTAGATATGAAGAGCAAAACGCCAGCAAGACTTGGTATTGGTAAAGCAGGTGCAAGATATCGTACGATTACTATGCTTCGTGTAAGAGCCGACCATGCTGCAGCACAAGATGCTGTTTTCTCTGATGTATCAGAGGAATTTGTTAAGAAAAATGATTTTGTATTTGTCAAAACACTTTGTAAGGATAAAGATGAATATTTAACAAGACCAGACTTAGGTAGAAGATTTGCACAACCTGAACTTGAAATTATCAAAAAAACATGTGGTCATAATCCAAAAGTGCTCATTATTGTAGGAGATGGTCTTTCTTCATCTGCTATTGAAGCAAACGTAGAAGATATGATTCCAGCTATTAAACAAGGTTTAAGTGCTTATGGCATTACAGTACCACCAATTCTTTTCATTAAATATGCACGTGTTGGTGCAATGGATGCAGTAGGTGAAGTAACAGATGCAGATGTAATCTGTATGCTCGTTGGTGAAAGACCAGGTCTTGTAACTGCTGAGTCTATGTCAGCTTATATTGCTTATAAACCAAAACATGGTCTTGAAGAAGCAAAACGTACTGTTATTTCTAATATTCATAAAGGTGGGACAACACCTGTAGAAGCAGGTGCTCATACTGCAGAACTTATTAAAAAAATGCTCGATAAGAAAGCATCAGGTATTGATCTAAAATAAAAGGAGGCAAAGGACGTGAAAAATGATAAACTTCGTCCCAATGTTCTTGGTGTACGTGTTATTTCTAATGTAAGCCCTGATCTTGCAAAAAAATTAGAGTTAGGACCTCGCCATAAAAGTTTAGGTATTATTACTGCAGATATGGATGATGTGACCTATACTGCACTTGATGAAGCAACAAAAGATGCAGATGTAGATGTTGTGTATGCAAGATCTATGTATGCAGGTGCTGCTAATGCATCTACAAAGCTTGCAGGTGAAGTTATTGGGATTATTGGTGGTCCAAGTCCAGCAGAAGTAAGAAGTGGCCTTAAAGCAGCTCTTACTTTTATGGAAAGTGGTGCACACTTTGTAAGTGCAAATGAAGATGACTCTATTGTCTACTATGCACATACTGTATCTCGTACAGGCTCTTATCTTTCTAAGACAGCAGGAATAGAAGAAGGAAGACCACTGGCTTATCTTATTGCACCACCTCTTGAAGCGATGTATGCCTTAGACGCTGCACTTAAAGCTGCTGATGTTACACTTGTAGAATTCTTTGGACCTCCTTCTGAAACGAACTTTGGTGGCGGTCTTTTAACAGGTTCACAATCTGCATGTAATGCCGCATGTTCTGCCTTTGCCGAAGCTGTAAAAGCTGTTGCAGATAACCCACAGGAATACTAATAGCTTATGATGATAAATGCATTAGGGCTTATTGAAGTAATCGGGTATCCTACCGTTATAGAAGCCGCAGATGCAGCGCTTAAGGCAGCCAATGTACAGTTAGGTGGCATTGTAAAAGTTGATGGCGGCATTATGACTGCACAAATTTTAGGTGATGTAGGCGCTGTAAAAGCAGCAGTAGAGGCTGGTGGTATGGCAGCATCTAAAGTCGGAACAGTAAGAGCAACTCATGTGATTCCTCGAGTGGATGAATCACTGTTTGGTACAGTCATTAAACTAAGAGGCAAGGGTACGGAGGAAAAGGTGCCAAAGCCAGCTTCTACTAGCATACCAGTGCCTATCAAGGAAGAAACAAACCTTGATAGACCTGTGGCTGAGGAAGAAGTAGAAGGTATAGATGAATTACAGGGTTTAGAAGGGACTGCTCCTGTAGAAGCAGTAGAAGATGAATGGATTAATCCTAAGGATGATACGACTACCCTTATACCACCTGTAGATGGTGCAAAAGCTACGGAAAAAGAGTGGCAAAATATGAGTAATAAGGAACTTAGAGAGCTTATTACTTCACTTGGCATTAAAGTGGCAGAGAAAAAATTAAAATCAGCGAAGAAAGAGGACCTTATAGGAATAGTAAAAGATTTTTATAAGGAGTAAGAGAGGAGAAGCTTAATGGAATTACTTGATAAAGATTTAGTCTCTATTCAAGAGGTTAGAGGACTCTTAAAAAAGGCCTATGAGGCTCAAAAAATTCTTGCAACCTTCAGCCAAGAACAAATTGACCGCATTGTAAAAGCCATTGCAGATGCAGGTTATGCCAATGCTGTAAAATTAGCGAAAATGGCTAATGAAGAAACAGGGTTTGGTATTTGGCAAGACAAAGTTATTAAAAATGTTTTTGGATCTAAGGTTGTTTATGAAGCGATTAAAGATGAAAAAACAATAGGTATTATTTCTGAAGACTCAGCTCATAAAACGATGGATATAGCAGTACCAATGGGGGTTGTCGCAGCAGTTATTCCTTCAACTAACCCTACTTCAACTGTTATTTATAAAGCTATGATTTCTCTTAAAGCTGGTAACAGTATTGTGATTTCACCTCATCCAGGAGCTAAAAATGCTATTGTAGAGACAGCACGTATTATTACAGAGGCAGCAGAAGCGGCAGGATGTCCTAAAGGTGCTATTGGTGTTATTACTGTACCTACAATGCAGGCAACTCAAGAACTCATGAAGAGCAACTATACTTCAATTATTCTAGCAACAGGTGGACCTGCCATGGTTAAATCTGCTTACTCATCAGGTAACCCTGCTATTGGTGTAGGTGCAGGTAATGGACCAGCTTTTATTGATAAGAGTGCAGATGTGAAAATGGCTGTTAAACGTATTTTTGATTCTAAAACATTTGATAATGGTACAATTTGTGCATCTGAACAATCTATTATCGTTGAAAAATGTATGGAAGAAAAAGTCGTTGCAGAGCTTAAAGCACAAGGTGGTTATTTACTTGATCAAGATCAAAGTGATAAACTTGCTAAATTCATTTTAAGAGCAAATGGTAGTATGAACCCTGCTATTGTTGGTAAGAGTGTTGAGCATATTGCAAAACTTGCAGGTATTCGTGTACCATCTGATGCACGTGTTCTCATTGCAAAAGAAAGCAAAGTAGGTCATGATGCACCTTATTCAAGAGAAAAACTTGCACCAATTCTTGCTCTTTTTGTAGAAGAAAATATAGATGCAGTTTTAGAAAAAAGTATAGAAATTCTTAAATTTGAAGGTATGGGACATACATTTAGTATGCATGCAAATGACACAGAACTTGTTAAACGTTTTGGTCTAAGAATACCAGCTTCTCGTATTCTTATTAATACACCTGGAGCCCTTGGCGGTGTAGGTGCAACAACAGGTCTTTTCCCAGCTCTAACACTTGGATGTGGTGCTGTAGGTGGAAGTTCAACTTCAAACAATATCGGTCCTATGGATCTTATTAATATTAAACGTGTAGCTTATGGAACAAAAGAACTTGAGGAACTTAGAGTAGGTGTGCCAGGTCAAGAGGGTAATTGTTGTGAACCTTCTAGCTATATGATTGATGAAATTGTTAAAAAAATTATGAAAGAATTAATATAAAAGGTTTAAAAGTAGAATACTAACTAGGTATTACTATTTTCTTTATTTAAGGAGGAAAACAAAATGGCAAATACAAATGCATTAGGAATGATTGAAACAAAAGGATTAGTAGGTGCAATTGAAGCTGCTGATGCTATGGTCAAAGCAGCTAACGTAACACTTGTAGGTAAAGAACAAGTTGGAGGCGGTCTTGTTACTGTTATGGTAAGAGGAGACGTAGGTGCTGTTAAAGCTGCTACAGATGCAGGTGCTGCTGCTGCTGAAAGAGTAGGAGAACTTATTTCTGTACATGTTATTCCAAGACCACATACTGAAGTAGATGTTATTTTACCTCATGGCGCACAAGCTTAAATCAAGGTAGCTTTATAAAGTGCATCTTTAAAGATGCACTTTATAAAAATTAACATCAGGTGTGGTGGTGAAAAAATGTCGGTTTTAACAGAAGATGATGTAAGAAGAATGATTGCGCATGATGAGTTACATGAAAAGGGTGATTTCTATTTAACCCCGAAACAAATCATCACTCCTTCAGCCAGAGCTTATTTGGCAGAAAAGAATATTACCATTAAGAACAAAGAGGATTTAGAAAGTGAGGCAGAGCCTATGGACCTTAAAGAAGAAGTTTTATTTGATACTTTATTTGGTGCAAAGCTTACTGAAAAGCCAGAACATATGACTCACTTAAGAGGAAATCTTCTTGTATTTAAAGATCATCCACGTATTGCTTTTAGAGGGGCTATGGATTCCTTAGAAGCAGAAATCATTATGGTACAAGTGCTTGCCGAAAAGCAGGGACTTAAAAAACTGGTTAAAGACTTAGAAGAAATTATAAGATTTGTACGTAATCTTGTAAGATGTGAAGTAAGTGGTGAACCCCTTAATGAATTTAACTTACAGGGTTTAGATGCACCAGCACTTCGTGCACATTCACATCACCCAAGTCAATATTATGGTATGCATCATTTCTTACCAACTTATAGACATGGTGAAATGGTAGCAAATCTTAATAAGCTGCGTACTTTAACAAGAGAGTCCGAACTTGTAGCTTACAGAGCTTTTAAAGATGAATATGGCCAAGCGACTAGAGAAGACCTAATAAGAGCACTTAATCGTCTATCTTCCCTCTTCTGGATTATGATGTTTAAATATTTGACAGATCAATATAAGGAATAGATGGGAGAAAGGAGAGCATATGACACAGATTATACAACGTATTGCAAATGAAATTGTAAATGAGCTTAAAGAAAAGCTCTTTATCCCTGTAGAAGCATCTGGAAGGCATATTCATTTAAGCCGAGCTGATGCAGATAGTTTATTTGGAGAAGGCTATCAGTTTACCAAAGTAAAAGACCTCTCTCAACCAGGACAGTATGCCTGTAAAGAACGTGTAACTGTAACAGGTCCTAAAGGCTCTATTCACAATGTTATTGTTTTAGGTCCAGAACGTAAACAAAGTCAAATGGAAGTTTCACTAACAGATGCACTTGCATTAGGGATTAAAGCACCTGTAAGACAAAGTGGTGATACTAAAGGGAGTCCAGGTATAACAGTTACCAATGGCAGTCGTAGTGTAACCCTTGCAGAAGGTATTATTGTTGCTAAACGTCATATTCATATGACCCCTGAAGATGCACAGAAATTTAATGTCAAAGATGGTGAGATTGTTAAAGTTAAAGTTTCTGGGTCACGCCCTGTCATATTTGAAGATACGGTTGTAAGGGTAAGTAAAGATTTTAGAACGTATATGCATATTGACTATGATGAAGCCAATGCTTGCGGATATAATAAAGATAGCTGGGGTATTATTGTTAAATGATGGAGCAACAAGTAATTGATGCTATTGTAAATGAAATTTATAACCGTCTTAAACAATGTGACCATGCATCGTATCTCTTACTTATAGGTGCAATAGGCGTAGAAGATGAGAAAATGCTAAAAGGAAGTTATCAACTTACACGCAACACTTTAGAAAATCTAGATCATACTACCATTTTAATAAGTGAACTTTCTGAAGAACAGCTTGCACATCTTGCATTAGGATGTAGCTATACGGATGAAGAAAGATGTATTTTAAAAGCTTTATTAGAAGGTAGGACTGTATATCTTCTTGAAAGTGGCATAACTTATAGAAAGTATAAAAAAACAGCTCATAAACCTCTTTATACACTTTACCAAGACTATGAAAGTAAGCTTATACAATATGGTATACGTATAATTAGTCATATAGGTGAACTTTTTACGAGTCAAAAAGAAGAGCCTATCTTAACACACTCAAAAGAGGTAGACTTAAAGCACAAAAAACTTTTACTTGAAACAGACCTTATGCATACACATCTAGAAACCTTTACAGTCATTGAGATAAGTAAGAAATGTATTGTAACGCCTCTAGCAGAAGATTATATAAGGTCTCATAAGCTAAAGATAAAAAGAGTGTAGTGGAGGCGAGAAATTGGAAATTGCAAGAGTAATCGGGAATGTATGGGCCACTAAAAAAGACCAAAAGCTTAATGGTCTTAAATTATTAGTGCTTAAGGTACTTGTAGATAAGGAAAGAGAAAAGGAAGGTCTTATTGTAGCATCGGATATAGTAGGAGCAGGTGTTGGAGATTTAGTACTGATCAGTAAAGGTGGTAGCGCAAGACGAGCTGTTGGCAATATAGATGCCCCTATTGATGCAGCAGTTATAGGTATTGTAGATTCAATAGAGGTGTTTGAAGATGAATAAAAGTATAGGTGCTCTAGAATTTAGAAGTATTAGTAAAGGAATAGAAGTATCTAATGAAATTGTGAAAAAAGCTAATGTAGAAATTATCTATTTTAAAACGATTTGTCCTGGTAAGTTTTTAGTTATTGTAACAGGGGATGAAGGAGAAGTGAATGAAGCAATAGACTATGGCGTTATGATTGCAGAAAACACTTTAGTAGATAGTTTCAAAGTACATGCAGTGAGCACACCTATTATAGCAGCTTTTAAGAATAAGTATGATTCCAAAGAGATTGCAGATGCTGTAGGCATTATGGAAACAACCAAGGTGTGCGCAGGTATTAAGGCGTTAGATGCTGCCCTCAAATCAAGTGATATAAAGCTTATTAAAATGCATCTTGCTTTTGGGATTGGTGGCAAGCTGGTATATATAGTCACAGGAACATTAAGTAGTATAGAGTATGGTCTAGCACAAGGCAAAGCACAATTGTCTAAAACAGAAGCAGCCAACATTTCTATTATTCCATCTCCAAGTCCTGAAATGACCAAATACCTCTAATGTACTTAACGATAAAATTTAATAAAAATGGAGTGAAAGCTTTATGAGTATTAATGAAATTATCATCTATATTATGGTATTGTTTGCAGCACTTGGCGCACTTGACCGTATTATTGGCGACAAATTTGGACTCGGTGAAAAATTTGAAGAAGGTATTATGGCAATTGGTGCCCTTGCTATTTCCATGGTTGGGATTATTGCACTTTCACCTGTTATTGCTAATATTTTAAAACCCGTTATCGTACCTTTATTTGGTATTTTAGGGGCTGACCCTGCTATGTTTGCAGGTTCTATTTTGGCAAATGATATGGGTGGTGCACCTCTTGCACAAGCACTTGCTATTGATCCAGCAGCAGGACTTTTCGGTGGGCTTATTGTAGGAGCTATGCTTGGACCAACAATTGTATTTACTATTCCGGTAGCGCTTGGTATTATCGAAGAACAAGATAGAAAATATCTTGCAACAGGTGTACTTGCTGGTGTTATTACTATTCCTCTTGGTGCTTTTGTAGGTGGACTTGTAGCTGGTTTTCCATTTATGATGGTTATTCGTAACCTTATTCCAATTATTATTTTCGCAGCTTTAATTGCAATAGGACTTTGGAAATTTGAAGATGCTATGGTTAAAGGATTTACTTATTTTGGTAAATTTGTAGTAGCTGTTATTACTTTAGGATTAGCTGTAGGGATTATTGAAAAGCTTACAGGTATCGTGCTTATCCCAGGTATGAATCCTATTTCAGAAGGCTTTGAAATTGTAGCAGATATCGCTATCGTACTTGCAGGTGCATTTCCTCTTGTTTATGTCATTACAAAAGTATTTAAAACTCCTCTTATGAAACTTGGTAAAGTTATGGGTATGAATGATGTAGCAGCTGCAGGTCTTGTGGCAAGTTTAGCCAATAGTATTCCGATGTTTGGCATGATGAAAGATATGGACAATAGAGGTAAAATCTTAAACGTAGCTTTTGCTGTATCAGCAGCGTTTGTATTCGGAGACCACTTAGGTTTTACAGCTGGTTTTAATGCAGAGATGATTTTCCCTATGATTATTGGTAAATTAGTAGGTGGTATTTCAGCTATTTTTGTAGCTATGTTTATTGCGAATAAAACTTTAGGAAAGGAAAATGCTTAGATGGATATGGATAAATCAACAATAGAGTCCTTAGTTAGACAAGTTCTAATGGAAAAGCTTTCAGGTGTATCTCATAATCAATGTGATTATGTAAGAGAAGTAGCACCTGGTGGTGTTATTGCAGTGAAAGTACCTACAGTTAAAGTAGATGAAAGTAATCGCATGGATACAGGAACACCTTCAGATATTGTCTACACAAAAGATTTATTTACTTTAGAAGAAAGTCCAAGATTGGGTTGTGGTGTTATGGAAATGACTAAAACAACGTTTGATTGGCATCTTAATTATGATGAAATTGATTATGTAATTGAAGGTTCATTAAGCATTGTTATTAATGGAGCTACAGTAACAGCAGGCCCTGGAGAATTAATCCTTATCCCTAAAGGATCAAGTATTAAATTTTCAGTACCCAATTATGCAAGATTTATATATGTAACTTATCCTGCAGACTGGGCAGGTCAGGCTTAGAGAAAAAGTGTACTATATTCTTTTTAGGGTATAGTACACTTTTATGGCGTAAAATAGGGGATTATGATACAATGGAGACAAGTGAAATGAGGAAGGGAGAAATGAGATGCGGAAAATACTAAAGCTTATTTTTCAGCGTGTAGTCATAGTAGGAGCATTTTTAGCTATACAAGTTGCTATACTAGTGAGCATGATTTTGAAGTTTAATAATTATTTTGTTTATTTTTATGGAATTTCTATTTTATTAAGTGCTATAGCGGTACTTTCTATTATTAGTAATAAAAGCAATCCAGGTTATAAGATTGCATGGATTATTCCTATTCTTTTATTCCCTATTTTTGGCGGACTTTTTTACATAATGTTTGGTGTCAATCAATTAAGCAAGCGTGAAAAGAAAAAAATGGCTATTATTGGTGAAAAAATGGTGCAAGCTCTTAATCAAGAGGAGCCAATTTTAGAAAGTATTCAAGAGGAAAGTGAGACAGCAGCTAATCAGTCACGCTATATTAGTCATTATGCTTATTGCCCTCCTTATACCAATACAGCAACGGAATATCTGCCACTAGGGGAAATAGCCTTTGCACGTTTAAAGGAAGAATTAAGAAAAGCCGAGCATTATATTTTTTTAGAGTATTTTATTATTGAAGAAGGGATTATGTGGAATAGTATTTTAGAAATTCTTCAAGAAAAAGCTGCGCAAGGGGTAGATGTACGTGTTATTTATGATGATGTAGGCTGTATCATGACACTTCCTTATAAATATAATAAAAAGTTAGAGTCTATGGGGATTAAGTGTTGTGTATTTAATCCTTTTATTCCTATTTTATCTTCTAGACTTAATAACCGTGACCACCGTAAAATTTTAGTTATTGATGGACATACAGGTTTTACGGGAGGCATTAACTTAGCAGATGAGTATATTAATGCTTATGAAAAGCATGGGCACTGGAAAGATACAGCTATTATGCTTAAAGGAGATGCTGTATGGAGTTTAACGGTCATGTTCCTTACATTATGGTCTTATAATACCAATACAGATGAGGATTATAGTAGATATAAGCCTCATGTGCACCAAAAGGAACGGCATCAAGGACAGGGATATGTACAACCTTTTACCGATAGTCCACTAGATGGAGAGGCTGTAGGGGAAACAGTTTATCTAAATCTGATTAACAAAGCTAAAAAATATGTGTATATTAATACACCCTATTTAATTATTGATAATGAAATGGTGACAGCCCTTTGTAATGCTGCTAAATCTGGTGTAGATGTACGTATTGTGACACCTCATATTGCAGATAAATGGTATGTACATGCTGTAACACGTGCTTATTATGAAGCCCTTTTAGAAAGTGGCGTGAAGATTTATGAATACATACCAGGGTTTATTCATGCTAAGACTTTCGTAGTAGATGATCTTTATAGTGTAGTAGGAACCATTAACTTAGACTATAGAAGTTTATATTTACACTTTGAATGTGGTGTATGGCTGTATAAAAATGAGAGTGTACAATCTGTAAAAGAAGATTTCTTAAGTACTCTTGAAATATGTAAAGCTATTAGCCTGCAGGAATGTCAAGAAGTATCTTGGTATAGAAAATTAGGGCGTTCAATATTACGTGTATTTGCGCCACTTATGTAAAAGTTGACCTATAAGTAAATTACTTATAGGTCAACTTTTTTGCATAAAAATAATATTGAAATTCAATTTTTGTATTATTAAAGAATATATAAAATTCGTTCTATTAAGGAGACCGTACAGATACAGTAGCTAATTTCTTTAGTCAGTTTAATAATATTATGATCGATATGACTATGATAGTTATGAAAGTAGCACCAGCAGGTATATTTTGTTTAGTTGCTAAGACCTTTTCTGAAATAGGATTTGATGCTTTTATCCTTATGATAAAATATATGGTTGCTATATTTTTGGTAAAGGGATAGATGCTCATCGTATTTTTTAATAGAATAATAGGGTTTATGTCAGAGTTTTTTATTTTATATTTTAAATGCTTATGCCAGAAGTTTATAGTATAATAGATATACTATAAAATGATTTTAAGGGAGAGTTCAATTTTGATAAATTTATTTGACGTAATGAAGAAACTTTCAGAGGAAGAGCTAAAAGAACAAGGGGCACTTTTAGAAACTTTAACAATGACTAATTTATCTAAACAAACAAGTCAAAAAGTAGCACATAAATTAGTTAAGGCTACTAATCTATTTGCGGGACTTATGAAAAAAGAACCTTTTCAGACTCCAGAAGTTTTAACTATAGAAGAGCGATTAGAGCAAAATAAACAGAAGTGGCAAGCTTATGCAAGGGAAGAAGCTGAAAGAAGCCTTAAAGAGCTTTTAAAAGTAAGATGTAGTAAACTGGATTTAAGTCGTGTAGAAGAGGCGCTTTCTGAAGAAGCTTTTTCTATTTTAATTCTTGAGGAGGCCGGAGAGCGTTATGACCTAAAAGAAGAATTATTACCTTCACAAAAAGCAGATTTTATTGCGAAGTTCTATCAAAGAGAAATCAAGGAAATAAGAAAAGAATTAGAAAAGCAGAGATCAGAAGATAAAGAGGATAAAGAAAAAGATAAAGAAGATACCAATCCAAATGAGGAGGCACAAGAAGAAGCAAAAGAAGAACAACAAGGGGAAGAGGAAATATCAGAAATTAAGTGTCTCATGCAGTTAGGATTAGGAAGAAATAAACTAATTAGAGCATTATTTGCAAGATGGATTACACTATGTGTACAGGTATGCGGTGGGCAAATGACAGTAAAAGAAGAAGCCCTACCAAGTTTTCAGCCACCTAGAGAAAGAATACAGCGTGAACATGATTATCAGGAGTTACTCAGACAACATCAGCGCAATGAGGCAGAATACGAGAAGGTTCTACATAGTCTTTTAGAAGCGGATCAAAATCTTAGTATGAAAAATAAAGTAATTGATCATGAAGAGAAAAAACAGTTAGAGATTCAAGCACATATTGAGAAACTCATAGAAGAGAGAAAGGCTTTAAATGAGAGGATAGAAGCTACAAGACAAGATTTATCACATAGAGCTAATAAGGAAGAAGCCAATGAGCTGGAACAAATAGAAATGCAGCGGTTAACCAAAGAAGTCAAAATGAAAGAAAAGCAGATGAATACTTATGAAAGTATGTTGGCAATCAGTGCAGAGGAGGTGGAAGGTGCTACAAGGTCTATAGAGCTTATTAATATGAATAAAGAAGAGTGTATTGCACCTTTACTTAAAAAGGTTGCTGATAGGAGAGCGATTACATCTAAGCAACTTGAAGAAGAAGAAGAAAAAAGGCAAAAAGATTTAGTGGAAAAGTGGCAACTAGCCTATAAAGACTTTATATTTGATGAAGAATGTTTAAAGAGTATACAGGATTTTGCGCCTTATGAGCTTTTAGATATTGAGCGTGCTTTATTAGAGTTGCATACTGTACAAGATAAAAAAGCTTTAAGCTGGGGTGAGATAGAACGAAAAGAATATGAGCTATTTGAGATTGAACCCGATGGGCAATCTTTAGAACATATGTATTTAAGCTTGTATGGTGGAGAAATTATAGTCCTTATTTATAAGGTTCAAGCAGAAATAAATAAGGTAAAAATTATTAAAGTTTTAAAAGTGTAAAAATAAAATACAAAGGCACTCTAACGACTTATTAGGGTGTCTTTTTTATGTGTAAAATGAGTATAAAAATAGAAGGATTAGGGAATGATATTACAAAAAATAGAGGGAAATAGACATATGGCAGAACATGTTACGGCTATGCGGCACGAGGATAGGGGGCAACACACAGTATGCCTTTTATGCTGGTAATGGCATTATTGTTCGGTATGTTGCCGAAAATGTTAGCTATAGGGGTAGCCTATCTGTATGCATTTCTCAAGAGAAGAATGAGAGGATTTACCCTATTTGGATTAGAAAAGGAAGTAGAGAATATGTTCTTTAGACGTAAAAAAGAAGATCCTGAGTTAGAAGCTGAATATAGGAGAGTACTAGAAGAGTTCCAATGTGAAATGGACCTAAAAGGTGTAATGCAGGAACATGAGTTGGAATGGCGTGATGTATTAAATATTGTAAAGGATAGTTTAAAATAAGGCATCCTATTGGATGCCTTATTTCGTGTAAAAGTAATGTAAGAGTTAAACCTTTTCATGTTTACATTAAGTGAACAGTTTTTTAGCTCTGTATAATCAACTTATATTAAGGGGGACACAAACAGGACTATGCTAAGCTAACCCCAATTGTATATTTACGAGGTACTTCAAAGCTCAGCTTATTGTGCTTTGCCATTAGGGCATATTTTTGTTTTTAAAACATAATATAAAATGGGTAAGAATACAGTAAAAGCAATATATTGGAGGGGTTTTATGGATAAGTATACCATAACGATTGCGAGAGGATATGGCAGTGGAGGACGTGTTATTGGGAAGTTGTTAGCGAAGGAGTTAGGCATTCCTTTCTATGATAGAAATTTATTAAGACTCGCGTCAGATGACAGTGGCATTAATGAACAACTTTTTGTAGATGCAGATGAAAAAGTGAAAAATACTTTATTATATAAGGTAGCTAAAAAAGTTTATAAAGGAGAACTTATTCCACCTGATCGTGATGATTTTATTTCTAATGAAAACCTCTTTAATTATCAAGCTAAAATTATTAAAGAACTGGCTCGTGAAGGGTCTTGTGTCATTATGGGGAGATGCGCAGACTACATCTTAAAAGATTATGACCATATACTACGTATTTACATTCATGCACCACTAGAAGACTGTATTCAAGCAGTAGATAAAATTGCACCTGTTAGAAATCCTAAAGATTATATTCTTATGACAGATAAACGTCGTGGAGCCTACTATCGTTATTTTACAGGAAGAAACTGGCGGGATGCAGATAACTATGACCTGTGTCTTAACAGCAGTCATTTAGGCTATGAAAAATGTGTAGAAGTCATTAAAGCTTATTTAGACATTAAATTTAATTAGTGAAAAGGCTTATAAGAGAAGCACTTCTTATAAGCCTTTTCATTGCCTATTTTACGCTCATTCTTTATACTGAGAAATGAAGAAATTTAAATAAAGGAGTACATATGATAGAAGTAGAAGAGATGACTATAGAGCAGGTGAGGGATTTATTAGATAGGGGGGAACTCACATCAAAGGCTTTAGTAATGTTCTATTTAGAAAGAATAGCAAAATATGATAAGGGAGAAAGAGGTCTTAATGCTATTTTAGAGCTTAATCCAGAGGCACTTCAGATGGCAGACCAGTTGGATGAGGAAAGAAAGCAGTGTGGATCTAGAAGTATACTACATGGCATCCCCATCCTTATTAAAGATAATATAAGTACTAAAGATCACATGCATACAAGCGGTGGAAGCTTAGCTTTAGCAGACTTATACGTACCCTTTGATGCTTTTATTATTAAAAAGCTTCGAGCAAGTGGAGCTATTTTGTTAGGTAAAACCAATATGGGAGAGTTGATGAACTTTATGTCTTATACGATGCCAGATGGCTATAGTTCAAGGGGAGGGCAGGTGAACAATCCTTATAATAGAAGGCTTACACCTTCAGGTTCTAGTTCAGGTTCTGCCGTAGCTGTAGCAGCCAATTTAGCTATGGCAGCAATAGGAACAGAAACGAATGGTTCACTTACTATGCCAGCAAGATATAATCAACTTGTTACCATTAAGCCAACGGTAGGGCTTGTAAGTAGACAGGGTATTATGCCTATTTCTTATTATCAGGATACACCAGGGCCTATGGCAAGGAATGTAGCAGATGCTACAATTTTGTTAGAAGCAATAGTAGGTAGGGATGAGCAGGATGAGCTAACGGATAGAAGTATGGGACGTATACCTAAGAGCTATAGAGAGGAACTTGGTAAAGACATAAATGGGAAACGAATTGGTTATAATCCAAAGACTTTTGAAGAACTCGACTCAGAAGAAAAAAGGGTTATGCAAGAGGCTATGGAGATTTTAGAAAAAGCTGGAGCTCATCTTATACCTACACTATTAGAAGAAATAGGGGACTATGGTTTTAAACCTAATCTATATGAATTTAAAGCTGGGTTTAATAGGTATCTTAAAAGTGTCAAAGGTGCCACTAAGATAGAAACCTTACAAGACCTTATAGCTTTTAATGAGACGCACCCAGATACATGTCTTAAGTATGGACAAGACATTCTGTATGAGGCACAGGCGACAACGGGTAACCTTAGTGACCCTTATTATATGATGCTTAGACAAAATAGCTTACAGCAAGTAAGGACCATAGGAATGGATAGACATTTTGCCAAAGATCATTTAGATGCCTTTATGACCATGGCGATTAGTAGTCTTGCGCCTGTATCAGGATATCCTAGTCTTGCACTGCCAGCTGGCTGGAAAAGAGAGGGTGAGCCGATGAGTTTATTATTAATAGGTAAGGCCTTTACAGAATCTATCCTAATTCGTATAGGGTATCAATATGAAAAAAGAACACAAAAAAGAAAGGCACCTATCTTAGGATAAGGTGCCTTAAGTGCGTTTATGCAGTTCATGTTTACATTTGGGGCAAGTAATACAAACTTTGCCCTTGCCTCTTGGAACGCGAAGCGTTTGTTTACATTCTGGACATTTAAAGTATTTATGCGTTTTCATGCCTTTTAGGCGGTTCCACTTGCGCAAAGAAGCATTTTTGACAGGATGCCAAATTCTAAGGAACTTAAAGTTTTCTTGTTGTCTTGCATAAAGGTTTTTAGATAAAATTCTAAAATAGCATAAAAAGATTGCTCCTAAATCCACAATGGTTAAAATTGTACTGCCTATAAAGCCATTAAGAAGAGATAGTACAAGCGAAAAAATAAGTAGAGCTACAGAAAGTTGGTCAATGCCATAGCGACCAATCATAAAGTGTTTGAGTTTATCCATAAACTTTTCCATAGAAGAGCTCCTTTCAAAATCATAGAGTATCAATTAAATTTATTATAGGATAAAATTGTTAAGAGAATATATACACATTGACAAATACAGGGGAAAATTTTATGATGGAAACTGATTAAACAACATAAAGAGAGGTAGAACATGATTTATTTAGATTATGCTGCAAATACACCTGCTCATGAAGAAGTTTTAAAGTCTTTTGTAGACTTTTCTACACAATATATAGCTAATCCTAATGCCTCTCATGCATTAGGTAAAGAAACAAAAATTGTTTTAGATGAAGCAACTGAGCGTATTGCAAAGCTTTTAGGCGTTCAAAAAAGTGAAATTATTTATACATCGGGCGCAACAGAATCCAACAACCTTGCGCTTAAAGGTATTGCCCATCAGTACAGACGTAAAGGCAAACATATTATTACGACTTACCTTGAGCATTCTTCTGTAACCAGTACAGTAACAGCACTTCAGAATGCAGGATACGAAGTAGACTTTGTAGATGTTTTAAAGGATGGACAAGTTGATTTAGAACATCTTAAGGAACTTTTAAGGCCAGATACGATTTTAGTATCTCTTAGTCATGTGGATAGTGAAGTAGGCATTAAACAGCCACTTAAAGCCATTCATGATTTATTAGAAGGATACCCAAATTGCTTTTTTCATGTAGATGCTACTCAAGCTATAGGTAAAATAGTGGTAGATTTAAAAGATGTTGACTTATTAACGTTTGCACCACATAAGTTTTATGGCTTAAATGGTATAGGTATTCTCATTAAAAAGGAAGGGATTATGCTTGAGCCAGTTATTCACGGAGGTATTAGCACAACAGCTTTTAGAAGTGGTACACCAACACTTGCACTGATTGAAAGTGCAGCAAAAGCACTGGAATTGGCAATTCCTCATATAGATGAGCGTTATACTTATGTAGAAGGACTTAATATAAAATTACGTAAAGGATTAGAGAAATATGCCAATGTGCATATTAACAGTCCAAAAGATGCAAGTCCATTTATCGTAAACTTTAGTGTAAAAGGCGTTAATGCAGCTGCCTTCCAACAGGCTTTAGAAGAATGTGAAATTTATGTAGCAACTAAATCAGCTTGTTGCGTGGTCAATACACCTTCGAGACCAGTCTATGCGTTAACTAAGGATCGTAAACTCGCACTTTCTACGCTTAGAATAAGTTTAAGTCATTTAACAACAGAAGAAGAAATTGAGAGCTTCTTAGAAGTTTTTGAACGTAGTTATAAAAATTTAGTAAAATAAGGATGAACTTATGGAAAAATATCAAGAAATAGAACGTAGTATTATTAAAAAATACCGTAAAACCATATGGACTAAATTCGTTAAGGCTATTAATGAATATGAACTGATTAAAGAAGGCGATCGTATTGCCGTATGTATATCAGGTGGGAAAGACTCTATGCTTCTTGCCAAATGTATGCAAGAACTTTATAAGCATGGTAAGCGCAACTTTGAACTGAAGTTTGTTGTAATGGACCCAGGTTATAATCCTTATAACAGACAAGTTATTATTGATAATGCAGAGCTTTTAAATATTCCTATTGAAATTTTTGATACAGAAATTTTTGATGCTGTAGCAGGTGTAGCAGACTCACCATGCTATCTTTGTGCAAGAATGAGAAGAGGTTACCTTTATAAATATGCTCAATCTATTGGTTGCAACAAGATTGCACTTGGGCATCATTTTGACGATGCGATTGAAACCATTCTTATGAGCATGCTTTATGGTGGAGAGATTAAAACCATGATGCCAAAACTTCATAGTACAAATCATGAAGGTATGGAACTTATTAGACCACTTTACCTTGTAAAAGAAGCGGATATTATTGCATGGAAAAACTACCATGATCTTCAATTCATCCAGTGTGCATGCCGTTTAACAGAAAACTGTTCATTAGGTGATGCAGGTGGGGGTTCTAAACGTCAGGAAATGAAAGTTCTTGTTAAGAAGTTTAGACAAACAAATCCACATATTGAAATGAATATCTTCAAGAGCGTTCATAACGTAAACTTACAGACTATTATTGGTTATCGTGATGGAGAGAAGGTATATAGCTTCTTAGATGATTACGATAAATAAAATGACCTCTTGACTCGAAATAGGATATGTGATAGGATTCATTTAATTAAATCAACTCTAAATACATTGAAAAGGAAAGTATATTTAGAATGTCTTTTACAGAGAGCTTCAGTAGCTGAAAAGAAGCAAAGAATACTAAATAGAAAATGGCCTTGGAGTAGTGCAATCGAGTATTGAAGTCATTTCTTGAATTTAGATTGCAACAGGTTCGCCTGTTATAGCGATAGAGTATAACCATAGATAAATGGCGTACTTGAAGAGTTCTATACTGTGAAGTATAGATGAAATAGAGTGGTACCACGGGAATTAAGGCCTCGTCTCTATAGCAAAAGCTATAGAGCGAGGTCTTTTTAGTTTACGTATTTAAAGGAGGCAATAAAAATGAATATTTTAATTGGAGGCGCATGGCCATATGCAAATGGGTCATTGCATATAGGACATTTAGCTGCATTATTACCAGGAGATGTACTTGCGAGATATTACCGTAAGAAAGGGGAACAAGTGCTGTATGTATCAGGGAGTGATTGTCATGGCACACCTATTTCAGTAAGAGCAAGACTAGAGGGAGTAGAACCTACAGTCATTACAAATCAGTATCATGAGGAATTTCAAACATGTTTTAACAAGTTAGGTTTTTCTTATGATATTTATACAAGAACAGATGAGGAATTTCATAAAGAAGAGGTTCAAGGTATAATCAAAAAACTTTATGAAGCAGGGTATATTTATGAAAAACAGATAGAACAAGTCTATTGTGAAAGATGTGAGCAATTTTTACCAGACCGATTTGTAGAAGGTATTTGTCCAATATGCGGGAAAGTGGCAAGAGGAGACCAATGTGATCATTGCCAAAGCTTATTAGATCCTTTAGAGTTACAGGAGAAAAGGTGTAAAACATGTGGTCACATACCAACAGTTAGAGAGACAAAGCAGCTGTACTTTGCCTTATCAACATTTGAAGAGAAGCTAAGAACTTATGTAGAGCATCATAAGGAAAACTGGCGTACGAATGCAGTTCATGTAGCCGATCGTTATATTAATGAGGGCTTACAAGATAGAGCCATTACAAGAGATTTACCTTGGGGGATAGAGGTGCCTATTCCAGGCTATGAAGATAAAAAAATTTACGTTTGGGTAGATGCTGTATTAGGTTATTTAACAGCAAGTAAAAAGTGGGCACAAGAGAAAGAACAAGATTACAGAGATTTTTGGAATGCAAGTACACTTTCTTACTATATACATGGCAAAGATAATATTCCATTTCATAATATTATTTTGCCGGCATTGCTGAGTGGAATAGGCTTTAAAGCATTGCCAAAAAGAATAATTTCAAGTGAATATATGACTATTGAAGGGAAGAAGCTTTCGACAAGTAATAATTGGGCAATATGGGCAAAGGATTTAATAGGGCAATATGAACCAGATGTTATTCGTTATAGTTTACTTGCGAATGGACCAGAAAAACGAGATGCTGATTTTTCCTATAGGGAATTGATTACACTTAATAATGCAGATTTAGTAGGTGCTTATGGGAATCTTGTAAATCGAACATTAGCTTTTTTAGTAAAGAGTTATAAAGGGGAATTACAATCTTGTGTAGTAGAGGAAGCACTAGAAAGGAAGATACAAGGTGTATATGAGAAAACAGGAGGATATATAGAAAACGGAGAATTTAAAAAGGCACTTAAAGAGATTTTTGAATTAATTAGGTGGACAAATAAATATTTTGATGAAAATAGACCATGGGTAATGATTAAAGAGGATTCGAATAAGTGCTATGAAACCCTTTATCATTGTATATATAGCATCATTAATATAGGCAATTTATTAGAACCATTTTTACCATTTTCGTCTGAACGTTTAAGGAAGATAGTAGGCGTAAAGGAAATAAGCTGGAAACCTTTAAGTGTACCTGTAGGGAAAATAGGTGCTGTAGACTTATTATTTAAAAGGTTAGATAAGAGCGAGTCATAAAAATAAAAATGCCATTAAAAGAGACTAATGGCATTTTTATTTTAAACTGCAAGACTATTTTCTTGTAGTTTCATACGAGTTCAAAACATTATTTTAAGTAACTTATAGAGGTTAAATTGGATAAAACGGATAATCAATGGACAAAATCATACTTGCTACCTAAATTTACCTTTTATATAATGAAAGTATCTTACATATAAGGAGTGAAAGAAATGAAAACACTTAAAATAGGAACGGGAGCACTGACAGGCTCAGAAATTTCATTAGGTTGTATGCGTCTTGCAGGGCATACAGTAGAAGAAGTGGCGCAGCTTATTGAGGGAGCTTATGAGTTAGGTATAGATTTTTATGATCATGCAGATATTTATGGACAAGGAGAATCTGAAAGCGTTTTTGCTAAAGCTTTAAAGACTTTACCGATTGAAAGAGAGAAGCTTATTCTGCAAACAAAATGCGGGATTAGACCAGGCTTTTTTGACTTTTCGAAAGAGCATATTATTCAGTCAGTAGAAGGGAGCTTGAAGCGTTTAGAGACAGATTATGTAGATGTTCTTTTATTACATCGACCAGACACGCTGATGGAGCCAGAAGAAGTTGCGGAGGCCTTTAATACACTTTATGACCAAGGTAAAGTAAAGTATTTTGGTGTAAGTAACCAAAATCCGATGCAAATGGCACTCCTTAATAAATATTTAGAACATAAGATTATGATTAATCAACTTCAGCTAAGTATTACAAATACAACCATGATTGATGCAGGGCTTAATGTGAATATGGAAAATGGAGCTGCTGTGAATCGTGATGGTAGTGTACTCGACTATTGCAGACTCCATGATATTACCATTCAAGCGTGGTCACCTTTCCAATATGGTTTCTTTGAGGGTGTCTTTTTAGATAATCCAAAATTCCCAGAGCTTAATCAAGTTCTTGACCGTATGGCTAAGGAGAAAGGGGTAACAAATAGTGCGCTAGCGGTAGCATGGATTTTAAGGCATCCAGCCAAAATCCAAACTATTGTAGGAACAACTAATAAAGAGCGTCTTGCTGCAATCTGTAAAGCTAGTGATATTGTGCTTTCAAGACAAGAATGGTATGAAATCTATAGAGCAGCAGGGAATATACTTCCATAAACTAAGTTTGAGCTAAAACATGAAAAAAGGCTACAGTGATGACTGTAGCCTTTTAATCTATAAAAAGAGGTTTTTAAGCTTCTTTTAAATGTGTCTCTCTAAGGATAGCACCTTCATTACGTTCACTTACTTGTCTAATAGACCATTCATATTGACAAAGAAGTACTGGATCGCCATCTTCAGTTTCAGCTACGATAGCATCTGAAGTAAGCTTGAAATTAGAAGGGCTGTAGTTTTCCATTTCAATCCACCTAATGTAGTTGTATGGTAAGCGTTGTTTCTTGATTTCAACACCGTATTCATTATTAAGACGGTATTCAAGAACCTCAAATTGAAGTACCCCTACAACGCCTACAATTAATTCTTCACTACCTGTAAAGTGAGGTTTGAACACTTGGATAGAACCTTCTTCTGCAAGCTGTGATACACCTTTTAAGAATTGTTTACGCTTAAGGGCATTCACTGTAGAAATCTTCATAAAGTGTTCTGGTGCAAATTGTGGAATACCTTCATATTTAAGTTTAAGATCTGCGCTACATAAAGTATCTCCAATGTTGAAAATACCTGGGTCATGAATCCCAATGATGTCACCAGGGTAAGCTTCTTCAACCATAGCACGATCTTGTGCTAAGAATTGTTGTGGCTGAGCCAGTTTAACTTTTTTATTTTTTTGAACAAGTGTAGTCATCATACCTTTTTCAAATTTACCAGAGCAGATACGAAGGAATGCAATACGATCACGGTGTGCAGGATTCATATTTGCTTGAATTTTGAAAATAAAACCAGAGAAGTATTCCGTTGTTGGGTCAATTGGCCCTTCATTACTCATACGTGGTTGTGGTGGTGTACTAATTTCTAAGAATGTTTGAAGGAAAGGTTCTACACCAAAATTAGTCATGGCACTACCAAAGAAGACTGGTGTAAGTTCACCTTTTAAAATTTGTTCTAAGTTATAGTCATCTCCAGCCATATCTAAAAGTTCAATGTCTTCAAGAAGTTTCTCGTGAAGGTCAGAACCAATAATATTAGTTAAGTTTGGATCGTTGATATCACATTCAAGTGTGCCTACCATAGATTGGCCATGGTCCCCATCTTCGAAAAGCTCAATATGGTTTTTACGGCGATTATATACGCCTTTAAAGGCTTTACCACATCCAATAGGCCAGTCCATAGGATATGCACGAATACCAAGAGCATTTTCAATATCTTCAATAAGTTCAAGTGGATCTTTACCTTGAGCATCTAATTTATTAATAAAAGTAAAAATAGGAATACCACGCATTTTACAAACTTTGAAAAGTTTTTTAGTTTGTTCTTCGACCCCTTTTGCAGAATCAATAACCATTACAGCGCTATCTGCGGCTACAAGTGTACGGTAAGTATCTTCACTGAAGTCTTGATGCCCAGGTGTATCTAGAATATTGATACAGAAGCCATCATAATTAAATTGGAGCACACTTGATGTAACAGAAATCCCCCTTTGTTTTTCGATTTCCATCCAGTCAGAAACAGCATGTTTTTGCGTTCTTCTTGATTTGACAGAACCAGCTGAGCGAATAGCTCCCCCGTAAAGTAAGAATTTTTCTGTAAGTGTTGTTTTACCAGCATCAGGGTGAGAGATAATCGCAAAAGTTCTTCTTTTTTGAATTTGATCTGTATAATTTAAGTTTTCTTCTGACATTTTAACCATCCTTATCTTCGCTTTGCTAATCTCTGTAATTATTATCTCCGTAGACTGAAAAGTCAAGCATAAATTAAGATTATTTTCATCTAAAGCCTTGTAAGGTAGCGTGTAACATGTATAATCTAAAAGATAGAGTATGTATAAAAAGGAGAACAACATGAACGAAAGTACAAATTTAGAAGCATTTTATGAAGACATTGAAGGGGATTACAGAAAACTAGAAGAGCTTATCATGCAACTTGAAGTTTGGAGTGATACCTACACTATTAATCATAAAAAAGAAGAAGAACGTCTTGAAGAATATATGGAACTATCCGAGAATCTTTACAATCAAGAAGCGCTTATTCGTGAAAAGGTAGAGGCACATGTAGAGGGAGAGGAGTGCACGAGCTATTTAAGTCGTTTAGAAGAAAGAATGCTTCATTATAAAGAAACAGAAGCCATTATTCATAATTGGGTAAGAGATATTCATGAACTACACATTATGATGATGCGCTCACCTATTTTAAAGGGTTACAGAGATGAAATTGAAGCAATTAAAAATGCGTAGTGAAGGAGAAGACAACAATGAAAATGGCAGTACATAATGGTGTATTCCATGCAGATGAAGTATTTGGCGTAGCGCTTATGGAGACCATAGAACCAGACCTTCAGGTCATTAGAACAAGGGATGAGGCGGTTATAGCAGAGTGTGATCTTGTAGCAGATGTAGGAGGGGGTAAATATGACCACCATCAAGCAGATAAAGTCTTACGTGAAGATGGCATTCCTTACTGCGCTTTTGGCCTTTTATGGCGTGATTATGGCAAGCAGTTTACTAAGATCATATGTCCTTCCTTAAATGAAGTAGAATCCGAAGAGGTAGCCTATAAAGTAAGCATGGATTTTATTACACAAATTGATGCAAGTGATAATGGCGTCACTTTAAATACTTATGAGTCACCTGTAACCACACTTTCGCAAATTATTAGTAGCTATATGCCGCTTCAAAGTGAGAATAAAGATGTAGATAGAGCCTTTTTTGAAGCAGTAGCTTTTGCAAAGCGTTTGTTGCAAAGGGTAGTACGTCAATATGGTGAATACTATGACAATTTACGCTATATGAAAGAAGCACTGAATAGCCAGGATGTAAAGAACACCCATATTCTTATTCTTGAAGGTGCTGTAAAATGGAAAGATATATTGCTTGAACTAGATAAGGAAGAAGATGTTTTATTTGTCGTATTTGAAGATTTGACGGGTTCATGGCGTGTGCAGACTGTACCAAAGGAAGAGAATAGTTTTGATGCACGTAAAGACCTTCCTAAGCCTTGGGCTTCTTTAAGAAGTGAGGAGCTTTCAGCCTTAACAGGTGTAGAAGGTTGTATTTTCTGTCATCCAAATCTTTTTATTGCAGGAAATGAAACAAAAGAGGGGGCACTTGCTATGGCACATTTAGCTGTGCAGGCTTAAAAGGTATATAAAATAGGGAACTTACACATACTAAAGGAAAATTGTGAAGGAGTGAATCCCTATGAGTATGAACCCTTTTGAGGAAAAGCCTGTTAGTGTCGAGTCTACGTTTCAGGATTGGGATAGTCTTTATCCTAAACCCTATAATAAGCATGAAGTGGATCCATACACTAAAACTCGTATTATTTTAATGAATGGTACAGAATTTGAAGCCAATTGGTTTTCACATCAATTTTCACGTCACTGTGACGATAATGATTTAAGACGTGAAATTGCTTTAAGTAGAAGGGTAGAACAACAACAGCAAAAGAAAATAGCTGTACTTAAGCCTGCTGATGAAAGCTTGTTAGAGACAACTATTGGTTATGAGCAGTTAGCTGTTGACTTAACAGCTAGACTTGCTCAAGATGAAAAAGATCATAATGTAAAGAAAGCGCTAGATTTTGCCTTACTTGAAGACTTTGATCATCTCTATCGTTATTCAGATTTATTAGATATGGAGTATGGGATTCATGCAGAACGGTTAGTAGGCAAATACACAGAAATTATGCCTGGTAGACCGACTATTTCTGAGCACCGATTCCCATTTGACGATATTAGACGTTATATAGATGCTAAAACTGCAGATCCACTTACAAAACTGCATGTGAATATTATTACAGCAGCCGAACAGCAAACCATGAATTTCTATATGAATGTCGCACCTATTTATACAACGGATTTAGGACGAAGACTGTATCAAGAAATTGCCATGATTGAAGAGCAACATGTTAGCCAATATGGTAGTCTTATTGATACCCGTTGCAGCTGGCTTGAAAATCTTCTTATGCATGAATATACAGAGTGCTATTTATATTATTCTTGCTTTGAAGATGAAACAGATCCACATATTAAGAAAATATGGGAGCAACATTATATACAAGAAGTGGCACAGCTTCATAAAGCAGCAGAACTTCTTAAGAAGTACGACCATAAAGAATGGCAGGAAGTTATTCCTAATGGTGCTTTCCCTAAACTACTCTCTCTAGGTCCTAATATTGAATATGTAAGAGAAGTCCTTAAATCAGTTAGACTTACTGCACAAAAAGAAGATTATACAGAAGTTGATAATCTTCCAGATGACTATGAATTCTTTAAATATCAAGATTGTGTTAATAAAAATGTAGAGTCCGTTATGAGTCACCATGTTATTCATAGATATCTAGATGGCCATAAACAAGACTATCGCTTTGAAGTTGAGCCACATCCAATACAGGATCTTCAAGATCGTACTTGTGATAATACAAAACTAGGACGCGTAAAAGGCGTTTAAAATAAAACCAGTTATTCTGCAAAAAGAATAGCTGGTTTTATTTTTTTGTACTATAATACATTTAAAAAGTTTAAAAGAGGGAAAGAGGATGAATGAAACATTTTTAATGCTGATAATCATATGCCCACTTGTCTTTTTAGCAGGACTTATTGATGCAGTAGCTGGAGGTGGAGGGCTTATTTCATTACCAGCCTATATGATAGCAGGCTTACCACCTCACCTTGCAACAGGAACCAATAAATGTTCCTCTACTTTTGGTACTTTATTTTCGACGCTTAGATTTATGAAAAATAAAAAAATCTGTTATTATTCAGCTGTTAGTTCAGCAGTTACAGCACTTATAGGGTCTTATTTGGGTGCACGTCTTAATATGATTGTAGACGAAAAATATTTAAGGTATATGCTCATTGTAGCCTTACCTATTATTGCACTCTTTCTGATTTTTAAGAAAAATTTCGGTGACCAGGAGCAGATCGTAAGTCACGGTGCTGTAAAAGTAACCATTCTTTCTATTCTATCAGGCTTACTTATAGGAGCATATGATGGTTTCTTTGGGCCAGGGACAGGTACATTTCTTATTTTAGCTTATACAGGGCTTATAGGATTTGATTTGGTTACAGCTTCAGGTAATGCAAAGATAGTGAATTTAGCTTCTAATATAGCTGCTTTTATCACCTTTGCATTAGGGAGCAAAATTGTATGGGCTATAGGTTTACCTGCAGCTGTATTTGGTATTGCAGGGAATTGGATTGGATCAGGACTCGCTTTAAAAGGTGGAAAGAAAATAATTAAACCTATGTTTTTTATAACCTTGGGGCTTCTCATGTGTAAAATTATTTACGATTTACTGTAAGCTGCTTGAGATTTCCAATAGACATATAGGACCTTATCCTATATAGTTAAACTAAAGTAAGTAGCAGAGGTGATGACATGAGCACAGTAAGTGAAAAAATTTGTCTTTGTAAAGCTGTTCAAACAGAAATAGTAAAAGAAAGTATCCGAACAGGTGCTAGAACTATAGAAGGAGTAGCAAGTAAGACAGGCGCAGGAACTGGTGCCTGTAAAGGAAGCCGTTGTAAAATGGCAATTTATGAACTGATTAAGGCATATGAAAAAGGAGAGTGGCAATAGGCCATTCTCCTTTTTATTTTTATTAAAAGTGAGCAAAGGCTTTACGTGTTTATTTTAAGGCATGCTTATCAGCTGGAGGGGCAGGATAATAACCCCTATCGTGTAACGTTATTAAAAGGTTAAATTCATTTTGATGCGTGTCAGTAAGTAGATCAAGAAGTAGTGCATGTAAATCTGGAGTAAGAGAATTGGTTGTAGCTAAGTTATAAAGGATAGTAGTTGATTGTTCAGTTTCAAGTGCATCAGCTAAAAGTTCTCTTTCACTATAATGTTTTAGATTGGTTTGCATCCTATAACCTCCTCTTCTAATTAAACAAAAGTATAAATGAATTTCAAAAAAGTAGATAGGCTGTAAATAGAAATAGAGAACATAGGGTAAATTAAATGAGAAAGGAGATGAGTGAGATGGATGTTAAATTTTTAGGTAATCCTGTGACACTTGAAGGACATCATATTAATGTAGGTGATTTGGCTCCAGATTTTTTAGTTGTAAATCATGATTTGAGAACGATATCAGCAGAAAATTTTAGAGGTAAACGTATTTATGTAAGTGTACCTTCTATTGATACAGAAGTATGTGATAGGGAAGTGCGTCGCTTTAATGAAGAAGCTACAGCATGCAAAGATGTAAAAGTCTATGTGATTTCTATGGACCTCCCTTTTGCCCAAAAGAGATGGTGTGGGGCTGCAGGCATAGAAAATGTAGAAGTATATTCTGATTATAAAGATCGTAACTTTGGAGAGAATTATGGTACTTATGTAAGTGAGATTGGACTACTTGCTCGAGCTATTTTTGTCATTAATGAAGACAATCATGTAGTTTATGCAGAATACTGTGAAGAAATCAGTCATGAACCGCATTATGAAGAAGCTTTAAAAGCACTAAAAGATTGCTAAGGATGGAAAATTAGCTTATATTTAACTCGCTTATAAATTAGTAATAAATTGCAATGTCTTTATTTATATAGACAATAGGTCAAAGGGTACATTATAATTTGACATAGTTTATGACATAAGACAGGGAGGATGCAATGAAAGCGAAAAAATTAAAAGCTATGTTAGGTACAATCCTAATAAGTACAATCTTATTAGCAAGTATGACTACTTATGCTTATACGGATTCAACTATGAGACAAGATAAAAAGATTATTTTTAATACATCATGTGATGATGACGAAAATCTTTATGTTCCCAATAAGCCAAGCAAACCAGAAAAGCCAGAATTACCAAATTGCCCAATTTTTCCAAACAAACCAAACGTGCCAGATAAACCAGAGATGCCAGAAGGGCCAGAGGTACCAAGTAAGCCAGTTAGTCATTTACCTTATATTAAAGGGTATGAAGATGGTACATTTAGAGCCGAACGTCCTTTAACAAGAGAAGAAATGGCAACGATGATTGCAAGACTTCTTTTAAACGGAGCTGAGCCAGATGAAGAGGCTTCATTTGAAGATATTGCACCAACACGTTATAGTAATAAATATATAGGTTACTTAGAAAAACGAGGTATTGTATCAGGGTACAGTGATGGTACATTTAGACCCTATGAATCTGTGACAAGATCAGAATTTGCTTCAATGATTATAAAGGTCGAAGCTATACAAGGAAAAGCAGCTAAAAGGATAGCACCTTATGAAGATAAATATCTTACAAGAGTAGAAGCTGTTTTGGCACTTAATGAGGTTTTTGGAAGAGAATGTAGTGATGCTCATATTCCTAACTTATTTAGCGACTTAGATGAAAGCAATTCAGCATATAATGATATTTTATTTGCAGCAGTCGAGCATACACATAATCCATAATAAAAAAAGCGCCTTATAAATAAGGCGTTTTTTATTATGCAAAAATAATAGGTAACTCTTTAATAGAGTCTGTAACAGTCATTTGAGCCATATGAACGTTTTATATACGCATATCTTTTTGCTGCTAGAGAGTTTCTTAGAATGAGCAAAAATTTTTGGATGTTTTCAAGTATCGCCATAGATATATCCCCTTTTATTTCAGTGTGTTGAATATTATAATGATTTCTGATGTTTTTGGTAATAAGACTTACCTTTTAAACTGCTTAGGAGTACGTTATAATAGACAAATAGAGGTATTACCTAGAAAGGATAGAAGAATGAATTTAGAATGTAACCAAATTTATTATGGTTTTAAATTAATAGAAGAAAAGAATATTGAAGAAATAGAAGGTAAAGGGCGTATTTTTGAGCATCTTCAAAGTGGAGCAAGGCTGATTCAACTTGAGACGCCAGATACGAATAAAGTATTTACCATGTCTTTTAAGACTTTACCAAAAGATCATAGCGGGGTTGCGCATATAATTGAGCATGCTGTGTGTTGTGCATCACAAAAATATCCTCTTAAGGATACCTTCATAGAGATGGATAAAGGGTCTTTGAACACCAGTTTAAATGCGTGTACATATAAAGATATGACCATGTATTACTGTGCAAGTCAAAATGAAAAAGACCTACTTAATCTTATGGAAGTTTATATGGATTTAGTTTTCCATCCTTTAATTAAAGAGCGTGAATCTATTTTTAAACAAGAAGGATGGCATTATGTTTTAGAAGATGTATCAGAGGCTATTACCTATAATGGTATTGTCTACAATGAAATGAAGGGGGATTATGCAGAGCCTTCTACAAGACTGGAAGCTGCTATTCATGAAGCACTTTTTCCTGATACATGTTACCGTTATGATTCAGGTGGGAAGCCAGAGGCTATTACGCATTTAACAAGAGAGGCTTTTTTAGCCTTTTATGACCAGCATTATAAGCCGGCTAATTGTACTTTGTTCTTATATGGGGATGGGGATTTAATGAAACAGCTTGCCTTATTAGATGAAAAGTGTTTAAAGGATTTTTCAACTAGCAAGGTTTCTATGTCAATTCCTCTTCAAGAAACGTTCAAAAAGCCTAAGAAGGTAAATACTTATTATCCTATTACAGAAGAAGAGTGTATAGAAGATAAGACCATATGCTGTTTAAGTTTTGTGACAAAAGAGATTGAAGATGTGGAGACACGTATTGCTTTTGAAATACTTGAGCATATGTTACTAAAAAGTTCAGCTTCTCCTTTAACAAAGGAGCTCATCAGTGAGAAAGGCTTAGGGCAAACACTTGAAGAGGCTGGTTATGATACAGGAAAGAGACAACCTACTTTTTCTATTGTATTAAATGGAAGTAAGAGTGAGCATGCAGAGATGTTTAAAAAAACTGTATTTGAGGTGCTGCATAGACTTGTAACAGAAGGCATAGAAAAAGACCTGATAGATGCAGCCCTATCGGTTGTCAGCTTTGGTCTTCAAGAAGGTGACACACCTTGGGAGGCAAAAGGCGTTATTTATAGTGAAGAAGTACAAATGAGTGTGCTGTATGACCAACATCCTTTTAGACATTTAACTTATAAAAAGCATCTCCAGCATATACAAGAGCAAAAAGATAAGGGGTATTTTGAAAGCTTAATTAAGCAGTATTTTCTAGATAATCCTCATTATGCTTTTATCATATTAGAGCCAAGTTATACACTTGAGGGAGAGGAAGAAGAAAGGCTTACAAAACAACTTGAAGCTTATAGGGAAACTTTATCAGAAGAAGACCTAGAGGCACTTATTGAAATGAATGCTAAATTAGATGCAGAACAAGATGAACCGAATACTAAAGAAGCTTTAGCCCTACTCCCTCATTTAAGTGCGAGAGATTTAAAGCGTAAAGTATCTCAAGTAGTGATTAAAGAGGTGCAGTTAGAAGATGCTATACTTTATTTTAATCCAGAATATACAGGGCCTATTAGTTATCTCCATTTTCTTTTCGATACATCTCATGTTAAGCAGGAGCAACTACCCTATTTAGGCTTGCTTGCTAATCTTCTTACTTATGTAAGTACAAAGCATTATACGTATAATGCCCTTGAAAATGAAATTAACAAGCAAACAGGTGGTCTGAACTGTTCTGTTAATGCTTATGCGCATTATGAGGACACTTGTTCTTATAAGCCATACTTTAAGATTTCATGCAAAGTTTTAAATGAGAAATTGCCTGTACTTCCTGATCTACTGAAGGAGATTACATTAAATAGTATCTTTAGTGAAAAGGATAAGATCAAAGAAATTATAGGTATGATGAAGTATGAGATTGAAAGAAGCTTTACAAGTTCACCAGAGTATAGAGCGACTAGAAGACTCTATACTTATTTTTCAGATGCAGCACTCTATGAAGATCATGTATCAGGTATGGTATACTATGTATTCCTAAAAGAACAGTATGAAAACTTTGATATCTGTTGTGAGAAGCTTATGGATACGCTTACACAGCTTTATCATAGCATTATGCAAAGAAAAGCTCTTAAAATCAGTGTAACAGCAGAAGAATATGAGTATGAAATGTTAAAAGGGAAACTTGAAGATTTTGTAAAAGCGCTGCCAAGTATAGAGTCTAAAAAAGCAACTTATACTTTTGAAAGAACCATTCGAAATGAAGCCTATGTAACTTCAAGTAGTGTGCAAGCTATTGTGAGCGGATTTAACTTTAAACAGCTAGGGTACACTTTCCATGGGGCACTTCATATAGCAAGTCATATTTTAGACAGTACGTATCTTTGGGATAAAGTACGTCTTCAAGGAGGTGCTTATGGTGCGAGTATGATGCTTAGCCGAGATGGTAATATGGTACTTTCGTCTTATTGTGATCCAGGACTTGGTGAAACATTAGAAATCTTTAAAGGTATTGGGCATTATCTTGAAACCTTAGTCCTAGAAGAAGATGAACTAGAAAAATATAAGATTGGTACGATAGGTGGGTTAGATATGCCACTTACTATGGAGCAAAAGAGTGAACGAGCACTGATTTATAGCTTGTGCCAAGTCGAGTATGAAAAGTTACAAAGAGAGCGTGATCAAGTACTTGAGGCAACTTTAGAGGATATTCGTGCTCTAGGTAAAATGTTTGAGGCTGTTATGGCAAAGCAGGCTTTATGTGTTATAGGCAATAAAGCCAAAATAATGGAAGAAGCAGGCCTCTTTAAGGAAATTAGGAGTATATAGGCTTTACATTTACTTAAGATATGCTAAAATGAGAAAAGATTAACAGAAGATAGAGGTAAAATCATGACGAATCAAAAAGCACTAGATGTTCTTAAATTATTTTATTTCGGATGTCCAGATATGATGCAACTTGCTAAAAAAGTACGCCTTCCTAGAGAAGAAGTACGTGAAATTCTTAAAAGTGCCAGAAGTTGTGGGCTTATTAACTATAGTACAAATGATTATAATGAAGCTTTTGTAAATGTTAAAAAGCAAAAGTTAGGTGCTTACTTACGTAGTAAAGGTGCACTAAGATAAACTTAAAAAGCTGATGCATAGCCTTAAAGAAGGAGGTGCATCAGCTTTTCTTTATTTAAGAGCTGTTAGAGAGTATCTGTAAGATAGAGCTCTGCTTGATAGCAGGTCTGGGCAATGTTAAGTAAGTGGTCTGAAATACGTTCAATATCAATAAGCATTTCGCTATAAAGCACACAAGCTTCAGGGGAACAGGAACTTAGATGAAGACGCTCAATTTGATTTTGTCTAAAACTTTGATTCATTTTATCAATGGTCTCTTCGGAGTAGAGTACATAATCTAGAGTTTCGACTCTATGAGTAGGATGGTTAGAGGCAATTTGATGGAAAGTGTCTAGAATGAGGAGACGCATTTGTTGAAGTTCCTTAAGTGTAGGTTCAGATAAGGTAAGGTTTTCATTATGTATACGCTCTTCGTATTGGGCAATATTTAAGGCATGGTCTCCAATACGTTCAATATCTCCTGTAATTTTAAATAAAGCATTTAACATCTTGGCATCTGCAAGAGGCATATCTGTTGCGGAAATTTTGCTGATATAGCGAATGATTTCCATATTTAAATAATCTAGATAGTGTTCATTCTTATAGACTAGATTGAGCTCGTCTATGCTATTTTTAGCTACTGCATCGAAAGCTAAAGTAACATTTTGCGTAGCTAATTTGAACATGCGATGAACTTCTTTGCAAAGCTGAGAAAGAGCAATGGCAGTTGAACCAATTTGATAAGGTTTAACAAATTCAAGCTGCATTTCTGGCTCACTTAAATCTTCTCCAGGAAGAAGTTTCCTTGCAATAGCAGCAAGAAGATTACCAAAAGGTAAAAGGAGTAGGGTTGTTGTAATATTAAAGAGAGTATGGACATTGGCAATTTGTGCAGCAGGTGAATTTGGCGTAAAGTGTGCTACCCAATCTGTAAAAGGTAAAGTTAAAGCAATAGTCACAAAAAGAAGTGTACCAATAATATTAAAGAGCAAATGAATAATAGTAGTACGTTTAGCGTTATGATTGGTGCCGATAGAAGCAATGATAGCCGTAATACATGTACCGATATTTTGCCCAAATAAAATATAAATACTGCTGTTTAGACCAATAAGCCCACTTGAAGCAAGCGTTTGTAAAATACCAATAGAAGCAGAGGAACTTTGAATAAGCGCGGTAAAGAGTGCACCAGCAGCTATACCAAATAGAGGATTTGAGAAGCTGGTCATCATTTTAATAAAGAAGGTAGAGTCACGAAGTGGTACCATGGCATTCCCCATAAAATCCATACCAATAAAGAGAATCCCCAAGCCCGCAATGATTTCACCAATGCATCTGGTACGTTTAGATTTAAAAAATAAGATAATCATAACACCTATAAAGGCAATAAGCGGGGCTAATGCACCAATATCTAGTGCAATAAGTTGCCCTGTAATAGTCGTACCAATATTAGCACCCATAATAACCCATACAGCCTGATTTAAGGTCATGAGTCCAGAGTTAACAAAACCTACAACCATAACAGTAGTTGCAGAAGAACTCTGAATAAGAGCTGTAATAACCATACCTACAAAAACGCCTAGAAACCGATTAGAGGTTAGTTTTTCTAAGATACCTTTTAGTTTATTTCCAGCAGCAGTTTCTAGTCCTTCGCTCATCATTTTCATGCCATAAAGAAAGAGTCCAAGTCCTCCAAGTAGTAACATAAAATCTGTGATTTTCATTAAAAATCCTCCCTATAGATTATAATGATTCCATGTTACCTAGTTTAATAGGAATGAAAATTTAGTACAAATAGCTTTTTAAGTCATTTTAGGCTTGAATAAGCAGTTTTTGTGTAGCTTTTATAAATAAGCTTTAATTTATATTATTTTTCAATAAATATAAAAAATCTATTTATATAAAAAAACAAGCTGAGAAAGGTAGTAAAGAGGCCCAGCTTCTTATTCCTATTATAAGTGCACTGTTAACTTTTTAGCTACCATACAAGTAGGTGTAACTTTATCAGGTCTCCTTACCTCAGCAATAGCAGCAGAAAAATTTGTAGATTTACTTGAAGTGATTGAGGGGAATATCCAGGATAAATAGGACCTAGAGGCTGTTAAAATTGAAAAGCTTGCAGAAGATGTTTAGATTCTCGATGAAAGTGTATCTATTGAAGAGGTTGAGAGGCTATTAGATGTTGATTTGTTTAAGGGAGAAGACTGTGAGACAATAGGGGGTTTTATTATTAAAGAGATTGGTAGGATTTCTTAAAAAGATAGTAGAATTAAACTAGCGCTTAAGGAAGGCTATGAGCTAAGTATTTTAGAAGTAGATAAAAACGTATTAAGAAAGTGACTATTTGCAAGGTCTTAACATAAATAAAGGAGCTTCTTTAAGCAAGCTCCTTTATTGTGTCCATGGACAGCATTTTAATTCTATAAGATCAATGAGTTTAAAGAGGACAAAACCCATAAGACTAAGAGCAATAATACCTGCAAACATTTTAGGGTAGTCTACCATAGACCAGGCATTCATAACGAGGTAACCAATACCATAAGTAGTAGCATAATTTTCAGCAAAAAATAAAGTTGCAATAGCAACACCTAGACTGACTCTTAAAGCTGAAAAAAGTTTAGGGAGAATAGCTGGAAATACAAGGTGTTTAAACTGATCGTAAGGACTAAGCCCTAAACTTTTCATAGACTGAAATAAAGTATAAGGAATTTCTTTTACGCCATCACGGACAGCAAGAAATACTTGAAAAATCATAATAGAGACCATCAGTATAACTTTAGAGGCATCCCCTATACCAAAGAAAATCATAAAAATAGGTAGAAAAGCAACCTTAGGAAGAGGATACAAAATATACGTAATAGGAGAAAGTAACCGGTCTGGTAACGTATAAAGCCCACACAAAATCCCTAAAGGTACTGCAATCATGAGAGAAATCACAAGTGCAAGGAGCATTCGGTATAAACTTGTAATGAGGTGGCGCCACAGTTCAGTTGGAAGGAGTACAAAAAATTTGGTAATGGCTTCAAGCGGTGCAGGTATAACATTAGAGTTTACACATAAACTTAAAACTTGCCATAGAAATAGAATGCTTAAAAGACCATATAAAGTAGGACGAGTAACCAGTTTTTTAAAACGAGTCATGATGAGACCTCCTCTTTAAGGAGCTTGCGAATTTGAAGCACTTGTTCATAAAAAGCAAGCGTTTCTTTAGCTTTTAGATCGCCAAAGAATGGATTCTCTAGAACTGTTTTAATTTGTCCTTTGTCCATAATAACAATTTGTTTACCAAGCAGAACAGCTTCTTCAATATTATGAGTAATGAGTACAAGTGTAGTAGGCTTATGGTGATAAAGTGATAAAATAAGTTCTTGCAGATGTTCTTTATTAAGATCATCTAAAGCTGAAGTTGCTTCATCTAATAAGAGTAAATCAGGTTCACGTACAAGTGTTCGAGCAATACTACAGCGTTGCTTTTGCCCACCACTAAGCTGATGAGGATACTTATTTTGGTACTTTGTAAGTCCTAGTTGATTAAGAACTTCTATTATTTTTTTATGTTTTTGCTCATGAGAAAGTTTAAAGGGAACAAGTGCTAGAGCCACGTTATCATACACTGTTTTCCAAGGTAGAAGACCTAAGTCTTGCAAAATGAGGCCTGTACTTTGGCGAATACCAGCTAATGGTGTTTGATTAATAAGAAGCGATCCTGCTTCGGGTTTATAAAGACCAGCTAAAAGCATAAGGAGCGTTGTTTTACCACATCCAGAAGGACCAATAATAGCACAAGTAGAGTGCTTAGGAATAGTTAAATGAAGGTGATTTAGAACCACCTCCCCTTCATAGGAGAAGGAGAGGTTATAGATATTAATCATTATTTACAAATTTTCCTTCAATAAGGTTACTTGGAACGAGGTTAAGTTCTTGGTTAAGTGTTTCACTAGACCAATCCATTATTTTTTGAATATAAGCTTCTTCTGGTAAGTGTGCTAAGCTATAAGTTGGTAGGATGATATCATCTTGAATAGCTGGATTAAGGTTAAGTTTTTCGATAAGAAGTGTACGTGCTTCATCTGGATTTTCCATAAGGTCCTGAGCAGCTTTATTATAGCCTTCATGGAAACGTGCAATAGCTTCTTCTTTTTCTGTTAAAGCTTTGTCTGTAAAGGCCATAACATTAGGACAAATACCATCTTCAGGTGTATAAATTCTTTTTTCAAGAGCCCCATTTGCTGCGCCGTTAGAAGCCATTGGTTCTGGGAACAGTCCCATATCTACCTGACCAGATTTAATCATTTCAAGACGGGCTGGGATATCATTAATAAATACTTTTTCAATGGTATAGTCATCACCTAACCATTCATCAATAAGGAAGTTAGAAACAGATACTTCCATCATAGCTACTTTAATTTCAGGAGTTTCTTCATAACCTGCTCGAACAAGTACAGGGAATACACCATCTGTAAGTGTTGTAGCTTTAAGGTCGAATCCACCATTTATATTTGTAGCAACTGCAATAAGATCAGTCATAGCGCCATCAATAGCATATGTCTGAAGAGCTGTCTGACGATCACCGGCATTGTTAAAAAGTTCGATAGTAAGATCAAGACCAAGTTCATCAAAGTAGCCTTTTTCTTCTGCAAGGTAAATAGGTGCAGTATCTACTGCAGGCATTACACCAATTTTAAGAGAGAGCGTTTCTTCTGGTGCGTTAGAAGAAGTACTGCATCCAGCGAGTATAAGTGTAGGGATGAGCGTAAGTGTTGCAACAAGTTTCTTGCATTTCATGTTATATCCTCCGATGTTAAAAAAGTGTTAAATAAAAAACAATCTTTATTGTACTATACATAAATAAGGTTGTGCAATGTTTAAATTTATGTCATAATAAGAAAATGACTTTAAAGAAGGACATATAGGTGAGAAGATGAAAAGAGATTTAAATTATTTTAAAGTATTGATAAAGGACGTATGGATTGCGTCAAGACCGCTTTCTTTAACCCTTGCAGTAGCTTCTACAACACTTGGAATTGTTGTAGCCTACAATCAAGGTTATTTATTTAACAGTCAAGTTGCTCTTGATTGGTTTAAAATTATTTTAATTACAGTGGCGGGGATTTTGGCTCAATTAGGTGCGAACTTTATCAATGATTACTTTGAAGGTTCTTTTAGATATCATAGGCCTTCAGGAAGAAAAATTAAGTTTTTAGGTGTAGAACGTACATATTTTGATATACTTGTCTTTATGTGTGGCATGGGCTCTTTTGCAGGTGCTGCAGTAATAGGAATCTTACTCATTCTCCTAACAAATATGCAGATGTTTTGGATTGGGATTATAGGAATTATTGGTTCGTATGCTTATACGGGGGAGCCTTTTGTCTATAAACGTAGAGGATTAGGTGTTCCGCTTTCATTCTTGCTTATGGGACCTTTAATGGTATATGGTGCGTATTTCCCATTTGGTATGGGCTTTTCATGGACACCTGTTTTAATTGCATTGCCACCAAGTTTTTTCATTCCAGCACTTATGATTAGTAATGAAATGCGTGATTTTACACGTGATAAGGGCTTAAGTCTTGGAACACTAAGTGTACGTATTGGGAGTGAGAAGAGTAAAAAACTTTATGCAACACTTGTGTTTGGCGCATATGTTTTAACGGCTATTTATGTTGTATTAGGAATCTGCCCATTGCCTGCTTTATTAGTATTCTTTACTTTACCACTTGCTTTTAAAGCTTATAAATGTGTAGCAAGCTTTAAAGGACTAGGTATTCCTTATACGAACAACTTACATTGGCTATTTAACTTAATCTTTATTGGAAGCTTATTGATACAAGGTTTCCTACGTTAAAAGAGGGCTTAGGCTCTCTTTTTTATGTTTTACTTTATTTTACTCTGAAAGAAAATGTTTATATAATAAGAGAAACGGATGAGATTGAAAAAAGGAGAGCTAAGGGATGGATGAATCATTATTAAAACAATGCACATTATGTCCAAGAGAATGCAGAGTAAATCGTTTAGAAGGACAATTAGGTTTTTGCAGGGCAGATGGACAAGTAGAGATTGCAAGGGCTGCCCTACATCATTGGGAAGAGCCTTGCTTATCAGGAGAGAAAGGCTCAGGAACTATTTTCTTTTCACATTGCACATTAGGGTGTGTATTTTGTCAAAACTATGAGATTAGCACAATGGGAAAAGGCAAAGTTATATCTATAGAGCGACTAGCAGATATTTGCTTGGAGTTGCAGGCGAAGGGGGCACACAATATTAATTTTGTTACACCCACTCACTACAGCATTCAGATTATAGAAGCCATCAAACTTGCTAGGACAAAAGGACTGCATCTGCCTATTGTGTATAACACAAGTGGTTATGAGAAAGTAGAAACACTGAAACGACTTGAAGGGTACGTAGATATTTATTTGCCGGATTTTAAGTATTTTAAATCGAGCTATGGTAAGAAGTATTCAAGAGCTGCCCATTATGGTGATTATGCCAAAGCAGCCATTGGGGAAATGGTAAGACAAGTAGGAACAGCTTGTTTTAATGAGGCAGGGATGATGGTAAAGGGGGTTATTGTAAGGCATCTTATGTTGCCAGGACTACTTTTTGATTCTAAGCATATTGTCGAGTATCTGTATAACACCTATAAGGATCAGGTTTACATTAGCTTAATGAATCAGTATACACCTCTTAAGCATGTAGCTAAGTATCCAGAACTGAATCGTCCTTTAAGTCCTAAGCATTATGATTATATGGTGGAATATGCCTTAGCTATAGGCATTGAAAATGGCTTTATACAGGAAGGAGAGACGAATAAAGAAAGTTTCATTCCACCTTTCAATGAGGAGGGTGTAGAACCTTTTTCTTCCAACTAGCATATAAATAGAGATAGAGAAAAGAAATTAGGTGATCAATATGATAGAAATTTTATTGTTGGTTATAGCTCTATCCATAGATGCTTTTGTGGCAAGTTTGGCCTATGGCGCAGATCGTATTAAAATTCCTGTACGTTCTGCTATGGCTTTAAGCATAGTAAGTGCTTTTATTTTACTTATCTCTATGGCAGGGGGATCACTTATTAGTACACTCTTGCCAGCTTATGCGACCACCGTTTTATGTTTTGGACTTTTATTTTTATTAGGTATTAGTAGATTTTGTGAAGGACTTATTAAAGATTTTCTAAAGAAGCATTCCAACCATGTACAAGGTATTACATTTAAGTTTTGGGATTTTCATTTTATCTTGGATATTTATATGGATAATACAAGGGCTGACCAGGACCATTCTAAAGAACTAAGTATTAAAGAGGCACTTTCTTTAGGTATTGTACTCTCTTTGGATGGTATTGCAGCAGGGTTTGGAAGTGGTCTTGTAGAAGTTCATTATATAGAAACACTTATTTTAGCACTCCTTATAGGGCTGTTTTCTATTTTATTAGGTGCTCGTATAGGGGAACATATTGCCCAAACAACTAAATGGAATATTTCCTGGTTAAGTGGTATTACCTTAATTATTCTAGCTTTTATGAAACTTTTTTAAAGGACTGCTCTTTGCAGTCCTTTTTATAATGCCCCAAATAAGATAAGTATTTTAGATTAAGGTTTAAGTGGAATAATATGGACAAGGCGTACATATAAATAGAGTACAAATTACTTAAGTCAAAGTGAGGAGGATACTATGGAGAATAAGTATTATAGGCAACCAAAGGAAAGTGTACTTAGGTCGCTGAAAGTATCGGAAGAGAAAGGACTTACACACAAAGAAGCAGATAATAGGCTTAGAGAATATGGTAAAAACGAATTTACAAAGCCTAAACAAGCTAGTCTGCTTCAAGAAGTTAAAGAAATACTGGGACAGCAACTTATTATCATATTACTTATTGCAGCGGGTATTAGCCTGCTCATTAAAGAATATCATGATGCCATTGGGATTTGTTTGGCTATTTTAATAGGGAGTGTGATAGGGCTAGTAACTGAAAATAAATCCAAAAAAGCGGCTGAAGCTCTCGCACAAATGACAGAGGATATACGTGTAAAAGTGCTAAGGGATGGAAAAAAAGAGGTCATACATAAAAGTGAAGTTGTAGTAGGAGATATTGTTTTTCTAGAAACAGGAGACATGATTCCTGCAGATGGACGTATTTTAAAAAGTGTCGAGCTTAAAGTACGAGAGGATATGCTAACAGGTGAATCTGATGATGTACGTAAGGAAGAGTGTACGGTGAGTTCAGACCATTTAGCAGAGCAGAAGAATATGCTTTTTGGGGGAACACTTATCGCTCTTGGTACAGCGACTATGGTTGTAACAGCTATAGGAGACCACACTGAGATGGGAAGTATTGCCAAGGAATTAGGAGAGCGTGAGGAAGATACACCACTTCAGATTAAACTTGATAACTTAGGAAAGAAGATTTCTCAAATTTCTACAGCTGTTGCAGGCATGTTATTTGTTTATATGCTTGTACAGATTATACAGGAAGCACCTATTCATATGAGTCTTGCTAATGGACAAGCTTTTAGAAACTCTATGAAAGGTCTGGCTGCATGCTTTCCAGAGATTAAAACAGCCTTTGTTGTATGTGTAGCTTTGATTGTAGCGGCTGTGCCAGAAGGCTTAACCACTATGATTAATATTACACTTGCTATTACTATGAAACAGATGGCTAAAATTAATGCTTTAGTACGTAAAAAAGAAGCGTGTGAAACTATAGGAAGTGTAAGTGTAATCTGTAGCGATAAAACAGGTACATTAACACAGAACCGTATGCAAGTAGCAAAAGTATATCTTGAAGGACATTATGTCGAGCCATCTAAGCTAAGTGAACATAAAGACTTTGTACATAACTGTTTGATTAATAGCACAGCAGATGTAGATTATAGCTCACCAGAACCTAAGTATATAGGAAGTGCTACAGAATGTGCGCTTCTTCGTCTTTGTAAAGACTTTAATTATCAAACAGCAAGAGAGATTAGTGATATTGTAAGACAGGTTCCTTTTAATTCTCAGAATAAATATATGCTCACTATGATTCATACCCCTAACCATTATATACTTTATTCTAAAGGCGCACCTGAAGTTATACTTGAACAATGCGGTTATGAATTAATAGAGGGGAGTATAAAACCTTTAACAGGGACGCGTAAACAGGAGATTATACGAGAAATGAGTCAGCTTCAAAAAGAAGCTATGCGTGTATTAGCTTTTGGGTATAAAGAAAGTATAGAGCCTAAGGATTATCGAACAAGAGCAGATTGGAAGAGAGAACTTGTATTCCAAGGTTTTGTAGGTATTAATGATCCACTTAGAGAAGGTGTTGTAGATTCCATTGCTATAGCTAGAGAAGGTGGCATTGAAACGAAAATGCTTACAGGAGATAACATTCAGACAGCTATGGCAATTGGTAAGGAACTGGGTATGATTGGTGAAGGATCTAAGATGCGTGCAGTTGAATCTACTTATATTGACCAATTAGATGATAAACAATTAGCAGATGAAATTAAAACCATTGGTATTGTAGCACGTTCTAAGCCAACTACTAAAATGCGTATTGTACAAGCTCTTCAGAAAAATGGAGAGGTTGTAGCCGTAACAGGAGATGGTATTAATGATGCCCCTGCTCTTACTAAAGCAGATGTAGGTGTAGCTATGGGGATTGCAGGGACAGAAGTAAGTAAAAATGCAGCAGATATTATTCTAACAGATGATAGTTTTAGTACGATTGTACAAGCTATTAAATGGGGACGTGGTATTTATAATAACTTCCAACGTTTTATACAGTTTCAGCTTACTGTCAATGTTATAGCCTTTCTTATTGCAGTGCTGAGTCAACTTATGGGTTATGATATGCCATTTACTACGATACATCTCTTATGGATTAACCTGATCATGGATGGGCCTCCTGCTCTTGTATTAGGATTAGAACCTATTCGTGAATCGGTGATGAAGCGTAAACCTACGTCAAGAAATGCAAGTATTATTAATAAATTTATGATTTTAACTATAGGACTTAATAGTCTTTATATTGCTATCGTATTATATTTGCAAATTAAACTAAACTTCTTAGGTGCAAATCTAAATCATGTTATAGGCAATGCCAGTGAAGTGCAAACTGTACTGTTTAGTCTTTTTGCTTTTTCAGTGCTCTTTAATGCCTTTAACTGTAGAGAGTTTGGTATTGCAAGTATATTCCCTAACTTTACAAAGAATAAGATGTTCCTAAGGGTCATTGCTTTAACAGCGTGCCTGCAGATTCTTATTACACAGTTTGTAGGTAAATTCTTTAATGCTGTACCACTAACAGCTAATATGTGGGGCAAAATTATATTAGTAGGTCTTTCTGTTATCGTTGTTAATGAAGTACTTAAATTAGCCTTTAGAATAGCAAGTAAAGTACTTCATCAATCTATTGACAGATAAAAAACCATTAGGTATGATAAAAAGTAAGAAATAGAGAAACTTAAAAGACTTTTTGTGAAATACAAAAAGTCTTTTTTATGGTGTTAAGGAGGTGGTATGAATGGATTCGCATGAGCAGAGGCAAAATAAACAAGAGATGGAAAGTTTACCAGATAGGGAAGAAGCTAGTCATACCCCATTACGAGACTTCCCCATCTAAGAGAGGGGATCCACTATGAAATTGAATATGAATAAAGAAGAGTTTAGAAAATTTCTATTACATGCACCACAGTCAAAGGTGATGCAGTACATAGAAGATGTACATCCAGTAGATATTTTAGATATTCTAAGAGATGATGAAGAAGATGCGCAAGATATACTGGGGCGTCTACCTGAAAATTATATTGCTCAGATTATAGACGAAGCTGAGACAGAAGAAAAGTATCATTTTCTCATGCAGTTTAGTGAGAATAAGCAAAAAAACATTATGGAGGCCATGTCTTCAGATGAACTTACAGACTTATTAGGCATTTTAGATGAGGATCAGGCTAATAAACTCTTAGCTAGAATGACAGAAGAAGATGCGAGGAAAGTAAGGCAACTTTTAAGTTACGAACCAGATACTGCAGCGGGTATTATGGCAACAGAGTTTATCTGTATTAAAGAGTATATGAATGTAGAAGAGACCCTAAGATACCTTCAGGCTAATCAAGAAGAAATGGACAATGCCTATAACCTTTATGTTATTGATAGCTTAGACAGGCTTAAAGGCGTTGTTTCTTTAAAAGATTTAGTAAGTTCTGCTTTTACAACATCTATTAGAGAAATTATACAGACGAATGTAGAAAGCATTCCTTATCATATGGATCAGGAAGAAGTAGGACACTTGTTTGAAAAGTATGGGTATTTAACGATGCCTGTTGTAGATCATATAGGAAGACTTTTAGGAATTGTTACTGTAGATGATGTGATGCAGATTTTGCGTGATGAAAATACAGAAGATATTCACAAGCTAGGTGGTGTAGGTGAAGGTGAAAAACTCAATGGTACTTTAAAAGAATCTGTGCGAAGTAGATTGCCATGGCTTTTAGTTAATTTATTAACGGCTATTTTAGCATCAGCCATTGTAGGTTTATTTGAAGGAACTATTGAAAAGGTTGTTTCGCTAGCTACCTTTATGCCTATTGTAGCAGGTATGGGTGGTAATGCAGGGACACAGACCCTTACTGTTATGGTAAGAGGACTAGCCTTAGGTGAATTAGACTATAAACATATCAAAAAGGTTTTATTTAAAGAAATTGGTATTGGAACCATTACAGGTATATCTATAGGATGTATTATTGCTGTTTTAGGTTATATGTGGGAAGGTAATATAATCTTTGGTCTTGTTATAGGTATTGCTATGGTTCTGAATATGATTGTAGCAACACTTTCTGGATTTACCGTACCTATTGTACTGAAAAAAATTAAAGTAGATCCAGCACTTGCATCTTCAGTATTTGTGACAACTTTTACAGATGTCTTAGGCTTTTTCTTTTTCTTAGGTCTTGCTACACTATTTATACACTATCTCGTTTAGAAGAAAAGGAGCATAAAAGGAGTTTATATGGATAAAATTATTATTTACTGTGATGGCGGTTGTAGAGGAAACGGTAGAGAAGACAATGTAGGTGGATGGGGTGTTTATCTAACTTACAAAGGAAATGAAAAAGAACTTTATGGTGGTACAAAAGGTACAACCAATAATATTATGGAGCTGACTGCTTGCATACAAGCCTTAAGAGCTTTAAAAAGACATGATATTCCAGTAGAAGTAATGGTAGATAGTGCTTATGTATTAAATGGTATTACGAACTGGATTTATAACTGGATGAAAAAAGGATGGGTGACTTCCAAAAAAGAACCAGTGGAAAATAAAGAACTATGGCAGCGACTTTATGAAGAAAAACAGAAATTCACGAATATCACCTTTATTAAAGTAAAAGGGCATTCTGATAATGTAGGCAATAACAGGGCAGATGCTTTAGCTAATAAAGGAATGGATGAAGTAACATTAAGATAGGCTTTAGGAGGAATTAGAAAATGGCTAACATTGGGGTTTTCTTTTGTACAGAAGATGAAATACTTACACACATGTATGAAAGACATGATGGGAAACAACAAGGGGTAATCTTTAATCCCCCAGAAGGACATGATCGTGTATGGAGAAATAAATTTGAGAAAGAACATAGAGAAAAGTATGATTTTTGGCCCATAGGCAGAGTAAGTTATAACACAAATAGCAGACAGTATATTATTTATCATGATAAATGTTTAGGTAAGGATGTTTTAGAAAAAGTACGAGTATTATTTAATGTACCAGATGAAGTCGTGCGTTATGTTGTGGATGACTATTATAGCTGCCAAGAGTGTCGTAAAAAAATTATAGATGATGATGAAAATTTATACTGGTAGAATTAAAAATGTGCAAAATTTGACATGATCTATAATTAATCATACAATAAATATATAAATGTTATTGTTAGAAAGGGGAAAATATGTCAAATTGTAGTTCTTGTCCATCACATGGTTCATGTTCTAAAAGTGAGTCAAGTTGTGGTGTACAAAATAATCCAAATAATAAAATTAAAAAAATCATTGGTGTTATGAGTGGCAAGGGCGGCGTTGGTAAGTCTACTTTATCTGTTCTTATTGCTAAAGCTTTAAATAAAAAAGGTTTTAAAGTAGGTGTCATGGATGCTGATATTACAGGACCAAGTATACCTAGACTTCTTCATATTAAAGATGAGAAAGCTATGACTACAGGTGAGACCATTCACCCTGTTGCAACACAAGAAGGCATTAAAGTTATGTCTTTAAACTTATTGATTGAAGATGAAAATCAACCTGTAATTTGGAGAGGGCCTGTTATTGCAGGTGCTGTCAAACAATTTTATACAGATGTTTTATGGGGTGAACTTGATTATTTAGTGATTGATATGCCACCAGGAACAGGAGATGTAGCACTTACAGTGATGCAATCTATTCCAATGACAGGCATTGTTATGATTTCAACACCACAAGATATGGTATCTATGATTGTTTCAAAAGCTATCAATATGGCTAGAAAAATTGATATTCCAGTACTTGGTGTTATTGAAAATATGAGTTATGTCTTATGTCCAGACTGTGATAAGAAAATTAGAATCTTTAACAAAGAAGGTATGGATCAGTTCTTAAGTAATATGGATGTAGAACTTCTTGGGGAATTGCCTATGATGACTGAAATCAGTAGCTTATCCGAAAATGTAATGCCTATTACAAATGAAGAAGTTCAAAATGTGTTAGAAAAAACAACTCAAAAGATTATAAATGCCTAATATAAATTTTATATAAAATTTATGAGATAGATATGGCTTTATGAGTCAATATAGAGTATGATAGTTAGGACAATAGGAAAACTATTGTCCTATTTTTATTTTATTGAATCAATACGCATGAATTATAGCGTGGATGCGAGCAAGTTAACTAGGAGGAGAACATCATGACTTGTCTAACTAGACGAGAAGTCGAATCCCTTTATAATAAAATAAGTGGATTTGAATTTAAAGAAATTTTAATCAGTATTGCCAAAAGTAAAAAAGAGAACAGAAAACCTATTTTAGATGCAGGAAGAGGAAATCCTAACTGGACAGCCGCCCTTCCAAGACAAGCCTTTTTTATTTTTGGACAATTTGCTGTTTTAGAAACGCAAAGAACTTGGAAAGAAGAAGATTTAGCAGGTATGCCTAAACGTAAAGGTATTGCACAACGTCTAGACCAGTTTTTAGAAACTTGCCAAGATGAAAAGGTTAGAACTTTTTTAAGTGCGTTTATAGATTATGGAGTGAAAAAATTAAATTTTGATAGGGATTTTTGGGTATATGAACTTGTTAATGGGATTATAGGTGATCATTATCCATTCCCAGATAGAAGTCTTATACATATTGAAAAAGTAGTACGCGATTACCTTTTACAAGAACTGTGCCAAGGGGTAGAGATTGAAGGGCAATTTAACATCTTCAGTGTAGAAGGTGGCGCTGCTGGGATGTGCTACTTATTTGACTCACTTGTACATAATCATCTACTTCATAAAGGTGATAAAATTGCTTTAATGACACCAATTTTTACACCATATCTAGAAATTCCTCACTTGCCAGATTATGCTTTTGAGGTCGTTTATATTAAAGCAACACCATTAGAAGTGAATGGTGTTAAGAGTATGCAATATACAAAAGAAGCATTAGAGGTCTTAAAAGACTCGTCTATTAAAGCAGTCTTTATTGTAAATCCTAATAATCCCCTTTCTATTGCTATGAGTGATGCAAGTAAAGCTGATTTTATTAAGATTGTAAAAGAAGACAGACCCGATTTAATGGTTGTAACAGATGATGTTTATAGTACATTTGTACCAGGATTCCGCTCTCTTATTGCTGATTTACCTTATAATACACTTTGTATTTATTCTTTATCTAAGTACTTTGGTGTAACGGGTTGGAGACTTGGAACAATTATGCTCCATGAAGATAATGTATTTGATGAACTTATTTGCAATCTAAATCAAGAAGACAAGGATGAACTTGAGAAACGTTATACTTCATTAGGGAGACATGCAGAAGATGTAACTTTTATTGACCGTATTGTAGCGGATAGTAGATTAGTAGCACTGAATCATACAGCTGGTCTTTCGACACCACAGCAAGTTCAGATGGCATTCTTCTGTGGATTTGCTCTATTAGATAAAGCGAATCGTTATAAAGAAATGACACGTGAAATTTGTATAAGACGTAAAAATATTCTTTACCAGGGACTTCAGCGTAATCTTGTACAGGATCCACATGATGCTTGCTATTATACAGAAATTGACTTATATGAGTGGGCTAAGGAAGAATGGGGTATGACCTATGCAACGGATATGGATAAGGCTTATAAATGTGTGGACTTCTTATATGAATTAGCACATAGTCATAATGTTATTCTGTTATCGGGAGATGGGTTTGCTTCTTCAAAATGGTCAGTTAGAGTTTCTTTAGCAAATTTAAATGATGAAGATTACTTCATTATTGGAAAAGCTATTCGTAGCATTATGAATCATTGGAAAGAAACACTCAATTAATCAATCAATTAAAAAAGCTACCGTAATTTCTACGGTAGCTTTTTTAAATAATATAAAGAATAGAGGCGTGAGGAAAGAAAGTAGTGATTTTTTCTGTAAAAAAATGTTTTAGGTCAGTTAGCGTTTCTTTTGGATAAATATATTTGCCATAGCCAAATTGTCCATATTTAAATTGTCTTGTTTCATTATCCATAGGGAGAGTGGTTTCAGGAAAAACTTGCAAAATACGATTTTTAGCTTTAGTCGTATAACGATGAGAAATCACTTCAAAGAATAAGGGTTCATTTAAATGAGAAGGCATTTTTTGGCTAAGCGAGGATAAGAGCTGGGTATATTCTTCTTGCCAGTTAGGATAAAGGAAAACAGGCGCAATAATAAACCCTAGGGGGTAGCCAGCCATAGCTAATTTTTGACTTGCTTCAATACGTTTAGCAGCCATTGCTGTACCATGCTCATAGGCATGAATGACTGTATCTGTATTCAGGCTAAAACGAATTTGAGTATGACCTTTATGGTTAAGTGATAGAAGGTGGTCTATATCTGTGTATTTAGTCACAAAGCGAAACCTTGCATGTTCTTCATGTGCAAAAAAAGTAATACAGTCCGCAAGGGCATGGGTATAGGGATCTACTGGTACAGGATCAGAAGTTGCAGCACCTTCAAAGAGTGTTACTTCAGGTAGGCGTTCATAAATATATTTTTTAGCGGCATCGAGTATTTCATCTAAATTAACATGAACTTTAACGAAAGGTTTATCGCCTAATTGGGTATTGAGATAACAGTACTCACATTGTCCCATACAACCACTCACAAGAGGAAGCTGATAGTGAGCTGAAGGTTTACAGCTTTGAAACTTTAAAGATTTTTTGATACCTACTACTAGAGTTTGTTTACCATTTTCATATTGAGAAGGAAGGTCATCTCCAGGGATAGCACTTTTAACACGGTTAGAAGAGAGCATAATAACTTCGTGATGAGCCTCGTTAAACTGCTTATAAAGAGATTGACCAAGGGGGTAATTGAGAGCGCCCTTTTCAAAAATAACTCTTTTAGGTTTAAACATAGTACACTCCTTTGATGCATAAGTTGCCATTAGTATTAACTAAGAGTTGCATTTTTATACGTAGACGTCTTTAAGGCTTTCGTTTAAAATAAGACTCATAATGAGGAGGAGAAGAAAGTGACTAAAAGATTATATTATGAAGATAGTTTTAAAAAGCATTTTACAGCTACCGTTTTAGAGTGTCAAAGAGCTCAAAACTTGTATGCTATAAAATTGGATCAAAGTGCCTTTTTTCCAGGTGGCGGTGGACAACCTGAAGATTATGGTACGATTAATGGACAAGTAGTCTATAAGCTTATTGAAGAAGGTGAAACGCTTTGCCATATGGTGGAGCATCCCTTTGAAATAGGGCAGAAAGTAGAGGGAAAGATTAATTTTAGTAGGCGTTTAGATTTTATGCAACAGCATAGTGGTGAACATATTCTTTCAGGTATTATAGAAAGGTTATATGGTTATTCTAATGTAGGTTTTCATTTAAGTGAAGAAACGGTGACAGCAGATTTTGATGGTATACTGACAGACAACCAAATACGAGAGATTGAAAAATTAGCTAATGAAGCGATTAGAGAAGATCAAGCTGTAGTTTGTAAGGTGTATACAAAGGAGCAGTTAGAGACGAAGGTTTTTCGTTCTAAAAAAGTATTTGAACATGATGTAAGGCTTGTATCTATTGGGGAAAGTGACTGTTGTGCTTGTTGCGGTGTGCATGTTAAGAGGGCAGGTCAGATAGGACTTATTAAAATCTTAAGTGCTCAAAAGCATAGAGGAGGTATGAGGCTCATGCTTAAGTGTGGGTTGCGTGCTTTAGAGGATTACGAGAACAAACTTAATCAAAATAGAGAGATTTCTAGGCTTTTATCTGTACCTATAGAAGAAGTAACAAGCGGTGTTAGAGGTTTATGGGAAGAGAAGCAGGATCTTAAACAAAAACTTTACAGCATAGAAGAAAAGTATTTTAACACTCTGATAGAAACCATATCTTCTCATGGACCTATTTGCAGAGTAGAAGAAGGGTTGACACCAGATGGACTTCGCCGTCTTATGAGCAAGTTATTCTTAAAAACATCATGGCCATGTTTCATTTTAGTACCTGAAGAAGGTGGGTTTAAATATGCATTAGGGCAACGCGATCAGACTCTATTACCTTTATGCAAGGCGCTTAATGAAGCCTTTGAGGGAAGAGGTGGCGGTAAGGACATTTGCCAAGGTAGTTTGAAAGGTGAGCTATCCGATATACAAGAAAGGTTTAAGGAGCTTGTCTTCGCTAGTCAAGGTAAATGAAGTGCGCTATAATGAATATGTATTTTTAGATAAAGGAGAGATTGAATATGGAGTATAAGATTTTTGGCAATGACTTACCAGCAGTATCTGTAAGGCTTAATGCAGGTGAGAGCCTTTATACCCAGTCAGGTGGAATGGCATGGATGGATGAAGGGATTCAGATGAGCACCAATATGAAAGGTGGTCTAATGAAAGGCATTGGACGTATGTTTTCTGGTGAGTCACTTTTTATGGCTACTTATACTTCTTCTAAGCCTAGTGCAGAAATTGTATTTGCATCTACTTTCCCAGGTAAGATTTTAGACCTTGAAGTTGATGCACGCAAAGAGTATATCTGCCAAAAAAGTGCTTTTTTATGCGGCACACAAGGCATATCGCTTGGTGTTGAGTTTACAAAACGATTTTCAGCAGGTGCTTTTGGCGGAGAAGGTTTTATTTTGCAACGTATAAGTGGGCAAGGTATTGCCTTTTTGGAAGCAGCAGGTAGTGTTGTAAGACGAGAACTCATGCCTGGTGAAGTCATTAAGGTAGATACAGGTAATATAGTGGCTTTCGAAAGTGGCGTTCGCTATGAGGTTGAGATGGTAAAAGGCTTTAAAAATATTTTATTTGGCGGAGAAGGACTATTCCTTACAAGACTTGTAGGACCAGGAACAGTATGGCTTCAAACTATTACTATGCAGAATTTTGCAGGTCGTATCGCACCTTTTATTCCTATGTCTAGCAATTAATAAATAAAAAATAGGTTTATGGACATCCTAATATAGGATGTCTTTTTTATTTAGTTATTCTACAAAATGAGGGAAGAAGATGAAAAAAAAGGTTTCTATAATAATGATTTTTGTAATAAGCTTAAATATGTTTTTAAATCTTATAGCGGCCACTTCATTGCCAGTAGGTTTTGATGAAACTTTATCTGTAGGGCAATTGATTAAAAGTATTGATACAGTATGGTTTGGAACGCAGGCTTATCCTATTTATAAGTTATATGGAGAGCCCTTTATATCATTTGACGACCTTAAAAATATAGGTGCTGTACTTGAGCAAAATGATACAGGAGAGTACTTTATTAGAAGGGCACAATGTGAGGTAGCTGACTATGAAACACGGGATGAAGATTTTGAAGAGACTACCGCTTATTTAAGTGAAAAAAAACTTTATATAGGAAATGTAAGATCTTATAGTATTCAAACACCCAAGGGATGGTTTATTCCTTTTAGAGCACTTAAAGCTCTATGGTATATTGAAGAAGATGAGGGTTATTATACGATTCGTCCTAGAACTTATGAGTATGAGCAGTATATTGCAATCGATGAAAGTGGTTTAACTAATCTATCTGACTTTACATTAACGGTAAGTTATACCCAGATATATTGGAAAGAAGATTCTTATATTGAAAAAAACTATAGGGAACAAATGATAGGCCCCCATGAGAGTATACAGGCAGATACTTTAGCAGTAGCGCAGGAAGAGCATATGATTTATCTCACTACATTTATTCAAGAAATATGTGGACTTCCATTACCTTATGCGGAGGAAGATTATGGACAGAAGCCTACTGTAATCTATGAGGCTTATACAAAAGCTAAAAGACTAAGAGTACTGGATAAAGTTTTTCCAAAGTATAAGGTAACCGCTAAGGTAAAATATCCTGCAGCGGGCTTTCAAGAAGGTGAAGAGGTAGAACTATGGCGTAGCGAAAAAGGACAGTATCATGTTCTTAAAAGAGCAGATGGAAAAAAAATAGTTGTACCTTTAGATAGTATTGATATTGTGAGTGATATGGGAAAAGGCTGGAAGCCTGCAACTACAATGGAAATTGAAGACTATGTGAACCTTAAAGATTATGAAAGTGATACTGAGTATTTAATATGGACAGATATTTACAGACAACTCACTTATGTTTTTAAGGGAGAGAAAAATAACTGGGATTTAGTTAAGAGTATGAAATGTTCTACAGGTAAGAATAAAAGTCTTACACCTACAGGAGAGTTTAAAATAGAATATAAAGTACCTTATTTTGGCATGGATAAAGGCTATAGATGTAAAAATGCCTTGGTGGTTTTTAGAGATTATATGTACCACTCTATTCTTTTTGATATAACAGGAAAATACGTCAGGTCTGGTCAATATCAACTAGGAGCTCGTGTTTCTCATGGTTGTATACGTCTATCAGAAGAAGATAGTAAATGGCTTTATACAAATATCCCAGAGTATACTAAAGTTTATATTGAATAAATAAAAATAATTGTTACAATAAAGGAGCTGAGAAATTTTAAAGGAAAGAGATAAAAAATGAATAAGAAACAACTGAATCAATTATTAGTCATTAATTTATTAACGATGACAACTTTTAATATGGCACATCCTGTAACGCCTAAGCTCATTAATGAGTTGCAGTTCCCAAGCTATATGTTTGGTGTGTTCTTTGCATTAATGGCAGTTGCTAATTATGTCATGTCTCCTATATGGGGGTCTTTATCAGATCAAAAAGGTAGAAAACGCTTTTTGATGATAGGGGTAATTGGATATGGTTTAAGCCAAGTAGGATTTGGCCTAAGTACAACTCTTTTCCCTATTTTAATTTTTAGATTATTAGGAGGCACTTTCTCTATTTGTTATATTACAAGTGCCCTTGCCTATTTAACTGATTTAACAGAGCCAAAGGAGCGTATGAAGTACTTATCTTATCATACAGCGACCCTTTCTTTAGGAACTTCTATAGGTGGGCTTTTAGGCGGGTATCTTGGTGAAACGCATTATGAATATACATTTATTGTACAAGGATTATTCTGTTTTGTACTACTAGGTATTTTTGCAATATGTTTGAAAGAGATACAACCTATTATGCATAAAGGAGATAAACTTACTGTTTATTTAGATCACCTTAAGCCTAAAAAAACGATGTTTGACTTGAAATCAAGTATAGGCATTATGATTTTAGTAATGACCTTTATTACCATTACAACAACAGCTTACAATTCAACCATTACCTATTACGTAGAGTCTGTTTTAAATATGCCAAGTACAGTAAATGGCTTAGTTATGGCTATAGGTGGTATGATTGCACTCATTATGAATGTAGGAGTTGGTCCGTATTTAGGTAAAAAATGTGATGAGTATAAAATTATCAAATCGACTACCTTTATAGCAGGTATTTTACTTGTTTTAGCAAGTGTGGTTTCTTCACCAGTACTAAGTCTTGTTTTTATTATAGGATTTATTGCTTCAAGTGCACTTGTCGTGCCTATTCAGCAAAGTATTGTTTCGAAAATCGCAAAAGAAAACTATGGAGAAGTGATGGGTGTACAAGGTTCAGCCAAAGCACTTGGTATGGTTATTGGTTCTCTAGGGTCTGGATTCATCTTTAGTTTAGGAAGCAAACTTCCTTTCTTCTTTGCAGGCTTATTTGCACTTTTAGCTTATCTGATATTAAAAAAGCTCCCAAGATAGGGAGCTTTTTTAATGGTTTTCAAGTCGTTTGACAAGGTTTTCATCTGGTGTTACATAAATGGTTTTAAAGTTTGTATAGATGACCATGCCAGGTTTAGCATTTGGAACTTTTTTAACATTTTTACGGAATGTATAATCAATAGCTACATTACTGGAATGTTTACCTTTACTGTAATAAGCCGCTAACATAGATGCCTCAATTAAGGTCATATCACTTGGATCTTCACCAGGATTTAGCTTGACAATAACGTGAGAGCCAGGTCCATCTTTAATATGCAACCAGAGATCTGTGATTTTGGCAAACTTCATGGTGAGTTCATCATTTTGATAGTTGTTTTTACCGACGTAAATGGTTTGACCATCGCTAGAAGTAAACTGCATATAGGGAATAGCATTTTTTTGTGGCTTACCTTTAGTTTGTTTACGCTTTTTTAGATAACCCATATCGACAAGTTCACGTCTTAAACCATCAATATCTTCTTGTGTCTGAAGAAAGTCTAGGGATATTAAGACGGATTGCAGATAGCTAAGGTCTTCTTCGATAGAAAGGAGCTGTTCATGAGCTGCTGATAAGGTACGTTTTGCTTTATTGTAATGTTTGAAGTACTTTTGAGCATTTTCAATCGCATTACATTTTGGGTCAAGAGGAACAGTGATATCTTCATAGTTTTCACTATAATAGTTTTGAGTTATAAAGCTGTCTGCACCTTCAGGTACTGCAAAAGAGTAAGCTGTTAAAAGTTCACCATAGATTTTATAAATTTCTGCATCTTGGCTTTCTTCAATAGCTTTTTCTTGAATAGCTTTTTTCCTTACACCACGATCAATAAAAGTAAGAATCATCTTTTTAATATCTGCTGTTTTTTGAGAGACTACAGATTTAGAAGATTGCTCATAATAATAGAATTCTAATAACTCAGACAGTGTAGAATAAGTTTTAGCATGGGTATATTCTGTAGATAGAGGAAAACTATAAAATTCTAAAGGATGGTCCTCATGATCCACAAATAAAGTAGGGCTATAAGCCTTAGCATGTACTTTTTCCATTAGATTTGAAAGTGCTGTAAAGAGTCTATGCAGTGCTTTATCATCAAGATTTTCTACAAGGGTAGCACTTTCAATACCAGCTTCATGGCAAAGAGCATGTCCAAGAAGTGGACTTATACCAGCATAAACTGTATAAAGGGCCTTAAAAGTTGGTAGGCTTTGGGCTTTGATATGAGTTATAAAACTATCTAGATGAAGCGCAGAAGGATTAAGTTTTACTTGATTATTAGGGTAGAAGTAAGTGCGTCCAGGTAATACTTCACGCATACTACTTTGTGCACTTGAGATATGTTTGATACTATCAATAATCGTTCCATCTGCTTTAGTTAAAATAATATTGCTGTGACGCCCCATCATTTCAATAATGAGCTTTTTATTTTCACGATCTCCTAGTTCATTAGTTGCTTCAATTTCCATTTCTACAATACGGTCATAATGAGGTTGGGTAATACTCATAATGCGTCCACTAGAAAGGTGTTTGCGTAGTAACATACAGAACATAGGAGGAGTCTGAGAACTGTTTTTTACACGTGTTGTAAAATGAATACGTGGATAGTTACTATTTGCTGTTAAGAAAAGTTTATAAGCATCTTTTTGGTTACGAACAGAAAGGAGTAGTTCATCCTTTTCTGGCTGATATATTTTATCAATACGCCCACCTATGAGCGCATCACTTAATTCTGATACGATATTTGAGATGACAATACCATCTAATGCCATAAGTCGCACCTCCTTTATTTAATACACGGAGTATAGCATAATTTTTTTGAAAATAAAAGTAAGCTGTGCTATAATATAGAACGATTAAAGTGCAAAGGGGTAACCGTATGATAAAAAGTATGACAGGATACGGCAGATATGAGATTGAAGAAAAAGAGCGCAAGGTGAATGTGGAGATAAGCACAGTGAATCATAGATACTGTGATCTTTCTATTCGCATGCCAAAAGCACTGACGCATTTAGAAGATGAGATTCGTAAATGTATTAAACAATTTATTGCACGTGGGAAAGTAGAAGTAAGCATTTATATAACAAGCATGTCAGCAGATGATGTAGAAGTTGTTGTCAATGAGCCAGCCTGCACAGCTTATATAGAAGCTTTAAGAAAGATAGGCGCAAAACTGGGATTAAATGACAATATAGGTATGGCAGAAGTCATGCGCTTAAATGATGTGATTACAATCCAGAAGAAACAGGCAGATTTAGAAGTCATATGGCCTATGATTGATCAGGCACTTAGACAGGCACTTACTCAGCTTGTAGCCATGAGAGAAAAAGAAGGCATGATACTGAAAAAAGACTTACTGGAGAAAGCAGATAACATGCTTCGCCTTGTAGGTGAACTGGAGCATTTAAGTGTAGAAGTTGTCAATACCTATAAACTAAAATTAGAAGAACGTATAAGTAGACTTTTAGAGGAAATTCCAGTCGATGAGACGCGTCTTGCTATGGAGGTAGCCCTTTTTGAAGATAGAGCGGCTATTGATGAAGAGCTTACGAGACTAAAAAGTCATGTAGGACAGTTAAAAATGATTTTAGAAGAAGAGAGTTCTATTGGACGTAAACTAGACTTTTTAATGCAAGAGATGAACCGTGAAGCGAATACTATTGCTTCAAAAGCAGGTGACTATACTATTACTTCTTATGCAGTAGAATTAAAGAGTGAGATAGAGAAAATCCGCGAGCAAATTCAAAATATAGAGTAGGGGATGACAATGAGTAAATTTATAAATATTGGATATGGCAATATTGTAGGCATAGACCGTATTGTGGCCATTGTAGCACCTGAGTCTGCACCTATTAAAAGGCTGATTGCAGATGCTAGGGATACTCAGAAGCTCATTGATGCCACACAGGGAAGGAAAACAAGGGGCGTAATCATTACAGATAGCAACCATATCATTTTATCTGCCCTACAACCTGAGACTATGGCTAGCCGCTCAACTACTTGTCTAAAAGAATAATATTTCTATTTTAAGGAGATAATTATGCAAAGTGAAGGACTTAAACTGATTCTTTCAGGACCATCTGGTTCAGGGAAAGGAACTATTGTAAAAGAGCTGATTAAAGAGGAGAATTTTGTTGTTTCTATTTCAGCGACAACACGTAAACCACGTGTAGGCGAAGAGCATGGCAAACATTATTTCTTTAAAACAACTGAAGAATTTGAAGAGATGATTGCAAAAGAAGAGCTTTTAGAGTATGCTAATTTCTGTAATAATTATTATGGTACACCAAAAGCATTTATTAATGAAACGATTAAAAGTGGAAAAGACATTATTTTAGAAATTGAAGTACAAGGTGCTATGCAGGCTAAAAGTGCTTATCCAGATGCTATACTTATTTTTATCATGCCACCTACATTTGAAGAACTTCAAAGTAGGCTTATTGGACGTGGGACAGAAAGTAATGATGTGATTGAGGCGCGTCTAAATAGAGCAAGAGAAGAATTACTAGCATTTAAAGAATATGACTATATTGTCATTAATGACAACTTAGAAGATGCTGTTACAGATATTAAACAAATTGTACAAGCTGAAAAACTAAGAAGTTATAGATATAAATCTTACATTGAGCAAATGCTCTCAAATTAAAGGAGGAACCACCATGTTACAACCATCTTATACTCAACTTATGGAAAAACTTAATGAGGACGCTTCAGAGAAAGTCGTTACAAGCCGTTACTCTATTATTATTGCAGCAGCAAGACGTGCAAGGCAAATCATTGATATTGTAAATGAAGAAGCAAATAGCAAAAATGCAGACAAAGATACACCAATTGATCCAATTCGTATCAAAGAAGCAGCAGAGCTTAATGAAAAATTAAAATACAAAAAATCAACTTCAATTGCTGTAGATGAACTTTACGCTGGTAAGATCAAAATCAAAGAACAAGCTGTGACAGAATAAACAAGTGCTCGCACTTGTTTATTCTTTATGTAGAAGAAGGAGCGTCATATGTATGCTCAGGTGATTATTAATTTCGCTAAGACACAAGAAATAGATCGCTTATTTACCTATAGTGTACCTTACACGCTACTTCCTAAGATTCAAATAGGAAGCCGTGTGAAGGTACCTTTTGGTCAGGGGAATCATACACAGATAGGCTATGTTATCCATCTTTCAAGTAACCCACCTGAAGAGCATTATAGAATTAAACCTATTGTTAGTCTATTTGATGAAATACCGGTTTTTAATGAGGAGCAGATTGAAATAGCTAAGTTTCTCGTGAACTATTATGGATGCAGCTTTGCTATGGCTTTAGAAGTTATGCTTCCACCAGGTATGAGTAAGAAACCTTATAGTTCTTTTGAAGAAGCTGAAACTTATATCACACTAAATATAAAACCTGAAGTTTTAAAAAGTTATATAGCAAGTAAGGCACATATGAAAAGCTTTAATAAGCAGAGAGCTATTCTTATGTTGTTCTTAATACAGGCTTCTATTTCTTTAGAAGACCTGAAAAAAAGTAATGAAGTCAGCCCTTCTAGTTTAAGTACACTCATTAAAAATGGTATCTTAAGAAAAGAAGAAAAGTTCATAGGCTTTAGAAAAGATCCTATTCACTATGACTACTTTAAAAAACTTAACTTAGAACAGACTTATGCTAAAGACCAGCTTTTAGCTGCTATAGGTGCCAACAGATATGAAGGTGTCCTTTTACAAGGTATTACAGGTAGCGGAAAAACAGAGGTCTTTCTTTATGCTATTTGTAAAGTGCTTGAAGAAGGTGGTAGTGCTATTGTACTTGTGCCAGAGATTGCCCTTACAAGGCAGACTTTAATGCGTTTTAAAGAACGTTTTGGTAACGTAGTAGCTCTTACACATAGTCGTATGAATCAGACTGAAAGGTTAAGGCTTTATGAACAGGTGCGTAAAGGGCAGATAAAAGTAGTCATTGGCCCGCGAAGTGCAGTTTTTATGCCTATGCAAAACTTAAAGCTTATTGTAGTAGATGAAGAACATGAAACAACTTATAAGTCTGAGACTACTCCTAAATACCATGCTATAGATGTAGCACGTATGCGTATGATAAGGAATAGTGGTGTGCTTATTTTAGCTTCTGCTACACCAAGTCTTGAAAGTTATTATGAAATGAAGCGAGATAGACTTAAACTTATCGAACTGACGCAGCGTGTAGGTAATGCTACTTTACCAGAGATAGAAATTGTAGATATGCGTAAAGAACTCAAAAATGGGAATATGCAGATTATGAGTCATACGCTCCATGAAGCTATAGAACGTACAGTGAGAGCTGGCAATCAGGTTATGTTACTTCTAAATCGTAGAGGACATTCTACTTTTGTTAATTGTAGAAGCTGTGGTTTTGTGGTGAAATGTAAGCATTGTGATATTGCTATGACTTATCATAGACAATCTAGTAGTTTAGAATGTCATTACTGTGGACTAAAGGAGCCTATTCCATCTATGTGTCCTGCTTGTGGAAGTAAACACATTCGTTTTTTTGGAAGTGGGACAGAAAAGGTTGAAGAATACCTTAATAAACACTTTAAGCCGTATGGTATTGGACGAATGGACTTTGATACCACTACAGGTAAAGAAGGGCATAATAAAGTTCTAGAAGCGTTCCAAAACCATGAGTTTAATATTCTGGTAGGGACACAGATGATTGCAAAAGGACATGATTTTAAAGATGTAACCCTTGTGGGTATTATTGCAGCAGATCAAGCTCTTTATATACAGGATTTTAGAAGTGAAGAGCGTACTTATCAGCTTATTACTCAGGCATTAGGTAGGGCAGGAAGAGGCGATAAAAAAGGTGAGGTAGTTATTCAAACTTATAATCTAGAGCATTTTGTGTTAGAAAAGATTAAGTTTAGACAGCAGCAAGCTTTTTATGAAGAAGAGCTTAAAATTAGAAAAATGCTGGGTTACCCGCCGTATACACATCTTTTTTCACTTACTGTATTAGGTAGAAATGAAAAAGAAGTCATCCAAATGGTGCATACGTTAAAGTATTATTATGAATACTACAATAAAAAAGGACTTTTTCGTATTGTAGGTCCATCTGCAGCAGCTATTAGCAGAATTGCAGATGAATATAGATGGCAACTTATTTTAGTAGGTGAAGATAGAGAAAAACTTTTACTGTATGGTAAATATTGTTTAAATAAGTTTATTAATCGAGAAAATACTGGTACAATAAAAATAAATTGGGATATAGACCCTATCAGTATGTTTTAAATAAGGAGGCTATTATGGCAACACGTACAATACGTATAGAGAGTGATCCGATTCTTAGAAAAGTTTCTAAAGAAGTTACAAAATTTGATGAAAGTTTATGGGCCTTACTTGAAGATATGGCGCAGACTATGTATGAGGCTGATGGCGTAGGTCTTGCAGCACCACAAATTGGCCTGTTAAAACGTATCTTCGTTATTGATATTGGTGAAGGACTTGTTGAGTTTATTAATCCACAAGTTGTTTTAGAAGATGGTGAACAATTTGGTGAAGAAGGGTGCTTAAGTGTACCTAAGAAATATGGTCCAGTAAGACGCCCTAATCGTGTAAGAATGCGTGCTCAAAACAGAATGGGTGAATGGTTCGAAATAGAGGGTGAAGAACTTATGGCACGTGCTATGCTTCATGAAAATGATCATCTAGATGGAAAGCTTTTTGTAGACTTTGTAGAAGGCGAACTCGTTCAACTATCAGATGAGGAATAATGAGGAGGCACATATGAATGTTATATTTATGGGAACACCAGATTTTGCAGTTCCTACATTACAGATGTTAATAGACGAAGGTCATACCATTAGTGCAGTCGTTACACAACCAGATAGACCAAAGGGAAGAGGCAATAAAGTACTTATGCCACCAGTTAAAGAGCTTGCTCTTAAGCATGGGATAGAAGTTCTTCAACCTGAACGTGTAAAAGGTAATGAAGAATTTTTAATGCACATAAAAGCTTTAAATCCAGATGTTATGGTTGTAGTAGCATATGGAAAGATTTTACCTGAAAGTGTACTTGAAGTACCAAAACTCGGATGTATTAATATTCATGGTTCACTTTTACCAAAATACAGAGGTGCAGCACCTATTCAGTGGAGTGTATTAAATGGTGAAGCTGTAACAGGTGTTACCATCATGTATATGGATAAAGGTATGGATACAGGTGATATGCTCTATAAAAAAGAAATGGTACTTGCTGAAGATGAAACCTATGCATCTCTTCATGATAAGATGAAAGATGTAGGGGCAGCTGCTTTAAAAGAAGCTTGGCCTCTTATTGTAAGTGGTGGTAAGGAGCGTATCAAACAAAATGAAGAAGAAGCAACTTATGCACCACCTATTCAAAAGGCCTTAGGTGAAATTCAGTGGGAAAAGTCAAACCATGAAATTGATGCTTTAGTTAGGGGGCTTAATCCGTGGCCAGCTGCTTATACTTACTATGATGGACAAATGATGAAAGTTTGGAACGTATCAACTGGCGTAGGACAAACAGAATATGAACCAGGTACAATTATAGAAGTTGATAAAGCGGGTATTCATGTACAAACAGGAAATGGGATCTTAATTATTAAGGAGATACAAGCACCTAATAAAAAGCGTATGCCTGTATCAGAATATATTAAAGGAAACACCATTGAACCAGGCAAATTATTAGGTGACTAAGACAGGAGCTGATAAAATGATGATTGATTCTTCCTATTGGATCTTATTCATTGTTGTTTCCATTTTACCTATTTGGGCAAGTTTGAAACTACAAAATACGTTTAATAAGTATTCTCGTGTAAGAAGTTTATCAGGTTATACAGGAGAGGAAGCGGCAAGACGTATTTTAATGATTAACCACTTAGGGCATATAGGTATTAAGCCTGTAAGGGGCTCTATGACAGATCATTATAATCCTATACAAAAAGAAATAGGTCTATCTCAAACTGTATACAGTTTAAACTCTATTGCAGCAGTCAGTGTAGCAGCGCATGAGGTGGGTCATGTGCTTCAAGAAGCAGATCATTATAATGCGCTTACATTAAGGCATAAACTTTTGCCTGTTACAAGATTTGCAGATAGTGCAGCCATTCCAATGGTATTTTTAGGAGCGATTACTTCTTTCCAAGGATTAGCGTGGATTGGTATTATCTTATTTAGTTTTACAACACTATTTAGTCTTGTCACATTACCAGTAGAATTTAATGCCTCAAAACGTGCTATAGTAGCACTTTCTCAAAGTGGTATTTTATCAGATGAAGAGCTAGATGGAGCAAAAGAGGTTCTTAATGCAGCAGCCTTAACTTATGTAGCAGGTGCAGCTGTATCTATGATGATGCTTTTAAGACTTATTCTAATCTATGGTGGACAAAATAGAGATTAAGACAAACATACTAAAAGACGCTTTTAAAGCGTCTTTTATACTATAAAATAAAGAGTAATACAAGCGAGGAATATAAAATGGAGCAAAAAACAGTACGTGAGAAAGTTGCACAGATTTTAACAGACATTGAAAAAGATGATACTTATTTACAACTTGCACTAAAAAAAGAACTCGATACATTAGAGGTTAAAGATAAAGGCTTTGCTAATGAGCTCATTTACGGTACTATAAAATGGCGTTTAAGATTGGATTATGTATTAGACCAATTTTCTAAAACGCCTGTAAAAAAGATGAAACCTTTTATACGACAACTCATGCGTATGAGTGTTTATCAAATTTTGTTTTTAGACAAAGTACCAGCATCGGCAGCTATTAATGAAGCTGTTAAAATTATGCATAAGCGTAAGATGAGTAATTTATCAGGATTTGTAAATGGTGTTCTTAGAAATATAGATAGAAATAAATCAGAGATTACTTATCCTAATTTAAGTGTTTATTATTCTATTCCTGAATGGATAATAACAAGATGGATGAAGTATTATGGAGAAATGGAGACAAAAGCTATTTGTGAAAGTCTTTCACAGCGTGCACGTGTATGTATTAGAATTAATAACCTTAAAACAACAAAAGATAAAGTTAAAGCTTTGTTATCGGAAGAAGGGATTACAGTATTAGAGGAGGGATTCCTCCCAGAAAGTCTCTATATTCATGCTCCTAATGGTATTCACCATAGTCCATCTTTTAAAGCAGGGCTATGGACAGTTCAAGATGAAAGTGCTATGTTAGTAGGGCATGTATTAGGACCTGAAAAAGGTGATGAAATTTTAGATGTATGTAGTGCCCCAGGAGGTAAGACAGTCCATCTAGCAGAGCTTATGCAAAATGAAGGACATATTATAGGTGCAGATGTTCATGAGCATAAAATAGAATTAATTGAGAAAAATGCTAAAAGGTTAGGCGCATCTATTGTAGAAGGCAAACTTCAAGATGGTATGTTAATCAATGAAGATTGGAAAGAAAAATTTGATAAAATTTTACTAGATGCACCATGTTCAGGACTTGGTATTATAAAAAGAAAACCAGATATTCGTTATGCTAAAGATGAGACGGCGATTCGTGATATTAACAACATTCAGCGTAAGCTTTTAAAAAATGCTATAAATTATCTAAAAAAGGATGGTATTTTGGTTTATAGTACATGTACATTGACACAAGAAGAAAATCAAAATATGGTAGAGTATGCATTGTCTTTAGGACTTCAATTAGATGCCATTCCTTATGATATGCCAGCATGTTTAAAACCTTATATAAAAGACAATGCTTATATTGAAATCTTACCACACGTGACCGATACAGATGGATTCTTTATGGCGCGATTTAGAAAATAAGGAGTAACACAATGAACGATATTATTAGTATGAATTTAATAGAGCTTGAACAGATCGTAATGGATCTTGGGCAAAGTAAATTTAGAGCCAAGCAGCTTTTTGATTGGCTTCATAAAAAGTTAGTATGGAATTATGACGAAATGACAAATCTTCCTATCTCCTTTAGAGAACAACTTAAAGAACTTTATCCCCTTACAGAAATGCGTATTATAGAAAAATATACTTCTCAAATAGATGGGACAATAAAGTACTTGTTTGAATTGTCTGATTCCCATATAATAGAAAGTGTTTTAATGCGTTACAAGCATGGAAATTCTATTTGTATTTCTTCACAAGTAGGGTGTCGTATGGGATGTAAGTTCTGTGCTTCAACACTCGAAGGTCTTATAAGAAGCCTCAAAGTATCAGAAATGCTAGGACAGATTTATAAAGTACAACAAGATACGGGAGAACGGATTTCTAATATTGTTATTATGGGAAGTGGAGAGCCACTCGAATATTTAAATATTACAACGAAATTTGTGGAACTTATTAACCATGAATTAGGTCAAAATATAGGACAACGTCATATTACTGTATCTACTTGTGGACTTGTGCCAAGTATTTATGAACTTGCAGATAAGGGATTCCAAATTACCCTTGCTATCTCACTTCATGCGACGACAGACGAAAAAAGGAGAGAAGTTATGCCTATCGCACGTCGTTACAGCATTGAAGAAATATTAAAAGCTTGTCAGCACTATATTAATAAGACTGGAAGACGTATTACATTTGAATATTCGCTTATTGCTGATAAAAATGATACAATAGAGGATGCAACAAGACTCGCTAAACTATTAAAAGGGATGCTTGCGCATGTTAATCTGATACCTGTTAATCCAATTGAAGAGCGTGATTATGAGGCGGCAACACATAATAGAGTAGAAGATTTTGCTAAAGTATTAAAATCTTATAATATAGAGACCACTGTGCGCCGTACACTAGGAGCAGATATAGATGCTGCTTGTGGTCAGTTAAGGCGTAGGTATCTCGAAAAAAGAGGTGAATAGCATGATTGCTGTTGGGAAAGTAAACATCGGTAAAAGACGTACTAGAAATGAGGATAGTGTCCTGGTTTCTAATGAGCCAATAGGTGTATTACCTAATTTGTATATTGTTGCCGATGGAATGGGGGGACATAAGGCAGGTGCTGTTGCAAGTAAACTTGCCATTGATGCTTTTTGTAACTATATAGAAGAGCATGAAAATGCCCAAATCAAAACAGAAGAGGAATTGCTTATTTTATTAAAAAGAGGTATTTCACACGCAAATTATGTCATTTATAAAAAAGGACTGGAAAATCCAGACTTTACAGGAATGGGAACGACCATTACCTTATGCACAGTAATGAATGGAACTGCTTATATTGCCCATGTAGGAGATACAAGATTATATTGTATGAATGCTAATCAAATGAGACAAGTAACTGTAGATCACTCCTTAGTACAAGAAATGCTTGAGCAGGGATATATTACAGAAACAGATATGCAGGAACACCCACAAAGACATGTTATTACACGTGCAGTGGGTACATATGAACAAGTAAAGGTAGACACTATGAAACAATGCTTAAATGGTGTAGAGTATATTTTATTATGTTCAGACGGATTGACAGCGATGTTAAGTGAAGAAAAAATGCATGAACTGGTTTATAAGCATCATACAAACCTTGAAACAATTATTGATGAATTAATCTTGCAGGCAAATGAAGCAGGTGGGGCAGATAATATTGCTGTTATTATTGGAAAAAAAGATGAGGTGAGCAAAACATGTTAGAACCTGGGAAAATACTAGGGGATCGCTATGAGATTATACAAAAGATCGGTGCAGGCGGCATGTCCATTGTCTATAAAGCTAAGTGTAATAAGCTTCAGAGATTTGTTGCCATTAAAGTATTAAGAGAAGAATTTGTGAAAGATGAAGCTTTTGTACAAAAATTTAAGTCTGAGGCTTTTTCAGCAGGGGGCCTATCCCATCCTAATATTGTTAGTATTTATGATGTAGGACAAGAGGATGATCTGCACTATATCGTAATGGAATTTGTAGAAGGGCAAACACTTAAAGAATATATTGAACAAAATGGACCATTATCATCAACTCAAACTTTAGAGTATGGTATGCAAATTGTATCTGCACTTAGGCATGCGCATAACAAACAAGTTATTCATAGAGATATTAAGCCACAAAATATTTTAATTACCCATGATCAAATGTTAAAAGTAGCTGACTTTGGTATAGCTAAAGCTGTAGATTCTTCTACTATTGTTGCAGCAGGGAATGCTATTGGCTCTGTTCATTACTTCTCGCCAGAACAGGCTAAAGGAAAATATGTTAATGAAACAAGCGATCTTTACTCATGTGGTATTGTACTTTTTGAGATGGCAACTAACCGTTTACCATTTCAAGCAGATACACATGTTTCTATTGCGCTTAAACATATTAATGAAGAAGTGCCAAAGCCAAGTTTATTCAATGAACAGATTTGGCCAGGACTAGAATCTATTATTTTAAAAGCAACCAATAAAAAGCAAGAATTACGTTATCAAAATGCAGACAGTATGTTGGAAGATATGAAAACTGTTCTTGCTAATCCAACAGTTGATTTAAGTAGTAAAGAAGTAACAGAAACAGATGTAGATCAAACCATCTTATTAACAGATATTCAGACAAGTTTTATTAGGCAAAATGAAAAGACTACAAGTCGTTTAGAATCTAATCAAACACCTGGTGTGAAAATGAGTACACCTCAAGATTATTATGAAGAATATGGGGGAGAGGATGAAGAAGAAGTTTCTACTGGTTATAAAATTTTAGCTGGTTTAGGTGGCGTACTTGCTACACTTCTTATAGTAGGTATTATGGCAGCAGTTACCTTCTTTGTACTTCCTTCTTTTACTAAACCTCAACGTGTAGTGGTACCTTCTGTATTAGGGCAGACAGTAGATAAGGCCACTGCTATTTTGGAGGATAAAAATTTAGCTATTCTATTAGCTGGTGAAGAAGTAAGTGATACTTATACACCTGGAACTATTATGAGACAAACACCTAATGGTGAGAAAGTGGTAGAGCCAGGTACGGTCATTAATGTTGTGGTAGCTAAACAAAAAGAAGTAATAGAAGAAGTTGTAGTGCCAAATTTAAAAGGTGAGGAGTCTGCTAATGCGCAGAGCATACTCTCTGAGATGGATCTTGATGTAGCCTTAGAGTGGGAGTATAGTGATGAACTTGATAGAAGTAAGGTTATTTCACATACGCCAGAGGCAGGCGTACGTGTTAAAAAAGGTGATACAGTTACCCTTGTTTTAAGTAAAGGAAAAGAAGTAGTACTTGTTAAAGTACCGAACCTTTATAATTTGACTTTAGATGAGGCAAAAGCTAAATTAAATGAAGTAGGGCTTAGATTTGGGCAAACTGTGGAGGAACATAGTGATACTGTGGAACAAGGTAAGGTTATGAAGCAAAGTATTGCAGAAAATCAAGAAATTGAGCAAGGTGAGATTGTTGATATTGTCATCAGTAAAGGACCTAAAGTAGAAGAAGTGATACCTCCTGAAGAGGATCCAAATAATCCTACTACACCAGATACAGACATACCATCTGAAGAAAATACGCCAGAAGAAGAACCACTTGCTACAATAACACGTGTTATTAATGCACCAACAGATAAATTACAAGATGAATATCATGTACTAGTTCTAATCGAAGATGATTTAGGTGCAAGAACTGCTTTTGATGGCATTGTAAAGAAAGAACAGTTCCCTCTTCCAATACAAGTATCAGGCAAAGGAAAAGGTGTACTTACAACCTTTTTTGATGGACAAGAAGAGTATAGAGACAACAACATTAATTTTGATGAGGTGACACAATAAGTATGATGCAAGGAACAATCATTAAAGGTATTGCAGGTTTTTACTACGTGAGAGTAGAAGATGAGGTATATGAATGTAAAGCACGTGGCAAGTTTAGAAATGAAGGGGTTACGCCTCTTATAGGAGATGCTGTGTCTATTGAAGTAGACTATGATAATCAAGATACGAATTATGCCTATAAACAAGGACATATTGTAGAGATTTTTGAGCGCAAGAATAAACTAGTAAGACCACCTGTAGCTAATGTGGATCAGGGGATTGTTGTATTTGCGGTAACTTATCCGCAAATACACTTAGATCTTTTAGATCGTTTTCTCATTATGATGGAAATAGAGGGTATTAAACCTTATATTGCACTTAATAAAATAGATGGTGCACCAAGGGAAACTTATGAGTATATTGTAAAAGGGTATGAGCAAAGCGGGTATAAAGTCCTACTTGTTTCCGCAAAGAAGCAGATTGGTTTAGATGATTTAAGGGCAGTATTAAAAGATAAAATATCTTTCTTTGCGGGCCCATCTGGTGTAGGAAAGTCTACACTGCTTAATAGCATAGAACCTCATTTGAAATTACAGACAGGCGATGTGAGTGAAAAGATAAAACGTGGTAAACATACGACAAGACATGTAGAGCTTCTTCCATTTAGTGAGGGAGGTTATGTCCTTGATACACCTGGCTTTACTTCCTTGCAATTTGAAACGATTGATCAAGATGAGCTTAAATATTATTTCCCAGAGTTTAAGCCTTTTGAAGGAAAATGTAAGTTCAATGGATGTAGTCATATCCATGAACCCAAATGTGCAGTAAAAGAGGCGTTAGAGAGAGGGGAACTCTTTAAACTTCGCTACGACAACTATGTCACATATTATAATCAACTAAAAGAAACGAGGAAATGGTAAGATGAATTATTTAGCGCCGTCAATATTATCAGCAGATTTTGCAGCTTTAGGAGAAGCTGTTACACTTGTGGAGGCAGCAGGCGCTCCTTTTATTCATGTAGATGTAATGGATGGGCATTTTGTTCCCAATATTACAATAGGAGCACCTGTAGCAAAGTCTTTAAGAAAGCACATTAAAGGTGTAATGGATGTTCATCTTATGATTGAAAATCCAGATCAATATTTACAAGATTTTAAAGATGCAGGAGCAGATATTGTAACTGTACACTATGAAGCATCAAGACATATACATCGTACACTCCAAACGATTAGAAGCTTAGGAATGAAAAGTGGTCTATCACTTAACCCAGGGACCCCTGTAGAGGTGATAGAATGTCTTCTAGATGAAATTGATATGGTACTTATCATGTCTGTTAACCCGGGATTTGGAGGACAAAGTTTTATCCCTTATGCCCTAGAGAAAGTCAAAACAGTTAAAGAGCTTGCTAAAAAACATAATAAAGAATTACTTATTCAAGTAGATGGTGGAGTAGGTCTTCATAATGTTAAAGAGGTTGTAGAAGCTGGGGCCAATGTAGTTGTAGCAGGCTCAGCTGTGTTTGGTGCCGAAGATGTGACAAAAGCAGTTCAAGAATTTATAGCACTTATGAATGAGTAAATAGGGGGAACCATGAAGGTTTTAATTTTTACGAATGGAGACTATGGTGACTATAGCTTTTGCAAGCAGTTACCTAGTTATGATTATGTTTTATGTGCTGATAATGGTATGAAGCATGCGAAAGTGCTCGGGATTAAACCTAATGAAATATTAGGTGACTTTGATAGTTGTAATCCAGATGAACTAGAATTTTATAAACAGCAAGGTATTGTTGTTGTAACATCTCCATGTGAAAAAGATGAAACAGATACAGAGCTTGCCTTAGACCGTGCTATAGAATTGGGGGCCCAGACTATTTATATATTAGGAGGGTTAGGTACGCGTATTGACCATACATTAGCTAATATTCATTTACTTCATAAGGCTTTAGGAAAAGGTGTACGCGCTGTTTTATGTAATGCTTATAACCAGGTTGAGCTTATTGAAAATCATATAAGACTAGAAGGAGATAAGGGAGACCTAGTAAGTCTCATTCCTTTTACACCTTCTGTAAAAGGGGTGTCAACGACTCATTTAGCATATAGCTTAGAGAATGGTGAGTTTCATTTTGGTAAACCTTATGGTGTAAGTAACTATATGACAGATACATGGGCTGAGGTGAATATAAAAGAAGGTTTACTACTTGTTATGAAAATAAAAGATTAAAAATAAAGTGTGCGTAAATTACGCACACTTTATTTGCTTTGGAATAATATGGTTATATAGCGAAGATTCACAAGGAGGCAGGTCCATGCAATGAAAAAGAGAGTACTAGGACTCATCTGCTTTTGTGTAGGATGTGGTATGCTCATGGTCATCATCATACCTGCACTTGGGTGGATCCTAACATCTGCAGCTGTATTCATATTAGTTGGTTGGTTGTTAGTATGTGGTGATGATTAGGAGGGTGATTTATGAGAATATATGTGATAAAACTCCCTAAATGGTTAGGTAAGATTGTGGGGAAAGTTTATAAAGGCTCTAATCAATAAAAAAGAGTGTATCTCTTGAGAGATACACTCTTTTTAAGTGAAAAAATTCCATAATTCATAAATGAACTATGGAATTTACTCTGCTTTTAAATTAAGCACGAGAAACTAAGTTTGAACGTAAGCAACGTGTACATACGTTAGCAGTTCTAACTACACCGTTTTGTGCAATTCTAACTTTTTTTACGTTTGCCTTCCACATTTTATTTGATCTTCTATGAGAGTGGCTAACTTTGATACCAAAGTGTACATCTTTTGAGCAAATTTCACATTTTGCCACTGTAAACACCTCCTTAAAATAATATCCGTGACATAACAAATGCTATTCTAACAGATAATAAGATATATTTCAAGAGTGTAAAGCATATTTATTTGACAAAATCATAAAATACTTGGAAAAGCTATCCTGTAAGACTTTATTTATACTATAAATAATGCTATAATAGGAAACAAATGCATTGCAATCTTAAAAATAAAGATAGAATTATAAATATTAAGGAGGTATATTATGGGCGGTAAATTTTCTAATAAATATGGTACCATTACAATCAGTGAAGAGGTTATAGCACAAATTAGTGGTATAACAGCAACAGAGTGTTACGGTATAGTAGGCATGGCAGCAAGAAATGTGAAAGATGGCATTGTGCAACTCTTAAAGGGTGAAAGCCTTACAAAAGGAATTGCTGTACAAGTCTATGAAGATGATGGCATAAGCATAGAATTTCATATTATAGTAGAATATGGTACAAAAATTTCTGCTGTTACAGAGAACCTCATGAGCACCGTTAAATATAAAGTGAAAGACATTTTAGGTTTAGACGTAAAACAAATTAAAGTTTATGTTGAAGGTGTACGCGTAGATAACTAAATTTAGAAGTTCGTTTGAGGAGGCACATTAAAGTGAAATTAGAAGTAATAGATGCTAAGCTTTTACAGAACATGTTTGTGGCTGGAGCTAAGCTATTAGATGAAAAGAAACAAATGGTTAATGAGATGAATGTTTTCCCTGTTCCAGATGGAGATACAGGAACAAATATGTCCTTAACTATGTTAGCTGCGGCTAAAGAAGTAGAAAAAATTGACCCGACAAGTATTGTGGCAGTAGGTAATGCTGCAGCGTCTGGCTCTTTACGTGGAGCAAGAGGTAACTCTGGTGTTATTTTATCACAGCTTATTCGTGGTTTTGCAAAAGGGCTTACAGAAACGCCAATTGATACCTTAACGCTTGCAAATGCTTTCCAATCAGGTGTAGATACAGCTTATAAAGCGGTTATGAAGCCTAAAGAGGGAACTATTTTAACTGTTGCAAGAGAAATTGCTACAAAAGCTATGCAACTTAGTATGGAAATTACAGATATTGAAGAGTTTGCAAAGAAAGTTTTAGAACATGGTTATGAAGTACTTCATCAGACACCAGAGATGCTTCCAGTATTAAAAGAAGCAGGTGTAGTAGATGCAGGTGGGCAAGGGCTCCTATGTATTTTAGAAGGTGCAGCTATGGTTATTACAGGTGATATTAAAATCAATATTAAAAAGCCTGTATCTAAACCAAATGAAGCAGCATTTAGTGCGCTTAAAAACTTTAATACAGAAGATATTACTTTTGGATACTGTACAGAATTTATTGTTGACCGTAAAAAAGATGCAAATTATGACGAAATGGCTATGCGTGAGTATCTTGAAACAATCGGGGATAGTATTGTAGCTGTATCTGATGAAACATTTATTAAAATTCATGTGCATACAGATAACCCAGGACTTGCACTTCAAAAAGGGCTAGAATTTGGTGCACTTACAAGTATTAAAATTGAGAACATGCGTGAACAGCATTCTTCTATTTTTGATGAAAGTACGCAGCAAACAGAAGAGCCAGTAGGCCCACGTAAATCTATTGCATTTGTATCTATTGCAGCAGGTAGTGGTATTGCAGAAATTATGAGAAGTCTAGGTGTAGAGGAAGTTATTGAAGGTGGCCAAACTATGAACCCAAGTACAGAGGATATTAGTGAAGCTATTAAACGTGCTCATGCAGAACATGTTATTGTACTTCCAAACAATAAAAACATCATTTTAGCTGCAGAGCAAGCTGCACAAATTGAGTCAGAATGTAAAGTGCATGTTGTACCATCTAAAACAATGCCACAAGGTATCACAGCTATGGTAAGCTATGATGCAAGTGAAGATGCTGAATCTATTGTAGAAACAATGAAGGAATCTATTGGTATGGTAGAGACAGCGCAAATTACAATTGCTGTACGTGATACAACAATTGATGGCCAAGCTATTAAAGAAGGTGAATATTTAGGTATCTTAGAAAATGATATTGTAGAACACAATGAAGATCTTAAAGAAACCTTTAAAAATTTACTTGGTAAGATGAATGAAGATGCTGAAATTATCACTATTTATTATGGTGAAGAGATTACAGAAGAAATAGCTGCGCAGTATGTAGCCATTGCGGAAGAAGTATTCCCTGATGCAGATGTAGAAGTACACTCAGGTGGTCAACCTGTTTATTACTTTATGATTTCAGCTGAATAATATAAAGGTCTAAGGCTAAAGATAAACTTTAGCCTTTTTTAATAACTTTAATAAAGGAGTGAAGCCATGTTCCTTGAACAATCTATTATGGATTTAAAAGGTGTTGGTGAACAAACCATAAAAAAATTTAATAAATTAGGTCTTTTTACAATACAGGATTTAATAGAGCATTATCCGAAAGAATATGAAGATAGGCGGAAGATTACAAAGATTCAAGAGACCGTTATGGATGAGGAAAATAATATTATAGCTACTGTTGCATCTAGGCCAGAAGTGATGAAAAAGGGCTATAAAGTTATTGTAAAGTTTAGAATTAAGGATGATACAGGCAGTATTTATGTGGTGTTTTATGGGCAGCCTTATATGAAAAATAACTTTATAGTAGGAGAAACTTATAATTTCTATGGTAAAATTAGAAGACAATATGGCTGTATTGAAATGGAAAGTCCAGAGTATGAAAAAGTAGACAATGGGATTACACAAAAAGCAAATAAGATTATTCCTATTTACCCAGCTACGCAAAAGCTTTCACAAAAGGTTATTAGACAACTCATTGAGCAGGCGTTAAGTTTAGCGTTACCTGAAGTGGAAGATGTATTGCCTGCTTATATTAAAGAACTTTATAAACTTAAAAGTAAAAGCTTTGCCTTAACACATATTCATTTTCCGAAAGATGATGAAGCTTTCTTTGAAGCACGTAAAAGGCTGGTTTTTGAAGAACTTTTCTTGCTGCAGCTTAGCTTATTTGTGCTTAAATCTGAATTTTTATCAAGAAGTAAAGGGATTAGTAAAAAAGTACCTGAAAGCTTTAAGGCATTTGTTGAGTATCTTCCTTTTGAATTTACAGGTGCGCAAAAAAGGGTTATGAAAGAGATTGTAAAAGACCTTAAAAGTGACTATGCAGGCAATCGCTTAGTACAAGGGGATGTAGGTTCTGGGAAGACAGTTATAGCAGCAGCTAGTTTATTTATTGTGATTAAGAATAATCAGCAAGGTGCACTTATGGCACCTACTGAAGTGCTTGCTAAGCAACACTATGAATTTTTACAGCAAGTTTTTGAACCTTTTAATATAAAAATGGCATTACTAACAGGGTCTACAACAGCAAAAGAAAAAAGAGAGATTTTAGCAAAGCTTAAATCACAAGAACTCGACCTTGTAGTAGGAACTCATGCTCTTATAGAGGATAATGTGGAAATGCCTGCTTTAGGTCTTGTCATTACAGATGAACAACATCGTTTTGGTGTAAGACAACGCCTCAAGCTATCTGAAAAAGGTCAAACGCCAGATGTTATTGTTATGACGGCGACACCTATCCCAAGAACACTAGCACTTATCCTCTATGGAGATATGGATATTTCCATTATTGATGAATTACCTCCAGGAAGACAGCCTATTAAGACAAATGCTGTAGATTCTTCTTATCATGCGAGGATTTATCAGTTTATGGACAAACATATTAGAGAAGGAAGACAGTGTTATGTTATTTGTCCTATGGTAGAAGAAAATGAAAAGCAGGCTGATTTGAAAAGCGTAACAGAGTATACAGCTTATTTAAAAGAACAAGTCTTCCCACATTTTAACATAGGACTATTACATGGTAAGATGAAACCAAAAGAAAAAAATGCGGTAATGGAGGCTTTTGCGAGTGGTCAGGTGCATATTTTAGTATCTACAACAGTAGTAGAGGTTGGTGTTAATGTGCCCAATGCTACTGTGATGGTTATTGAAAATGCAGAACGTTTTGGACTTGCTCAGCTTCATCAGCTTAGAGGACGTGTAGGAAGAGGAAAACATCAGTCCTACTGTGTACTTGTGAGCGACTCTAAAAATAAAGTAACAAAGAAGCGTCTCAAAATCATGGAGGAGAGTACAGATGGCTTTGTTATTGCAGATACAGATCTAAAGTTAAGAGGGCCTGGAGATTTCTTCGGCACCAAACAACATGGTTTACCTGAAATGAAGATAGCCAATCTCTATACAGATGCAAAAGTTCTTAAAGAAGTTCAAAAAGCTGCCAAATCTTTATTAGAGCAAGATAAAGACTTAAGTTTGCCAGAGCATCAAGGATTAAAAGTAAAACTCCTGCAAACAATAGAAGGAGAACAGATGCATACAGCTTTATAAAGTGGCAGAAGATGACAATTTATTTAATATAGGGTATAATATCTATGGATAAAAATAAATGGATTAAAGTGATAATCGAAGGAGGTAAGTTTTGCGCGTAATAAGTGGAAAATGCCGAGGAACAAAACTTATAGCACCCGAAGGTTCTAATACAAGACCTACTATTGATCGTATTAAAGAAACACTTTTTAATATGATCAGTTTTGATATACCCGGATGTTTATTTTTAGATTTATTTAGCGGAAGTGGTGGTATTGGTATTGAAGCCTTGAGCCGTGGAGCAAAAAAGGCTGTTATGGTCGAGCATCACCAAGAAGCACTTGCATGTATTCATAAAAATTTAGAAAAAACAAGATTGCAAGATGATGCAAGAGTGTATAATATAGATATATATACAGCATTACAAAAATTAAAACAAAATAATGAAAAATTTGATATTATTTTTATGGACCCTCCTTATCAAATGGAAGGTATTTGGAAAATTTTTGAGTGCATTAAACAATATGAATTATTAAGTGAAACAGGCTACGTTATACTAGAAAGAGCGACTACAAACAAGTCTTTAAATTTTGAAGGTTATGTCCTTATTAAAGAAAAGACTTATAAGACTACGACGTTAAGCTTTTTTGAAAGGATACAAGAAAAGTGAAGATAGGTATATATCCAGGGAGTTTTGACCCTATAACAAAAGGACATATGGATATTATAGAAAGAGCTGCAAAACTTGTAGATGTTTTATATGTTTCGGTTCTAACTAATCCGCATAAGTCAGGTGGAATGTTTACAAATGAAGAACGTATGGATATGATTGAAAATAGTATAAGTCATTTACCTAATGTTAGAATTGAAACTTTTTCAGGACTTTTAGTAGATTATGCAAAAGCAAAGAATGCAACAGTTATTGTGAGAGGGTTAAGAGCTGTAACAGATTTTGAATATGAGATGCAGATGGCACAAATTAATAAAAGTTTATTGCCTAATGTAGAAACTATATTTTTAGTAACCAATGCACAGTATTCTTTTTTAAGTTCAAGTTCAGTAAGAGAACTTGCTTTATTCCAAGGTAGATTTCATGACCTTGTACCAGAGTATGTAGTAAGTGTACTGGAGAGAAAATTCCAAAGGGAGGGAAAGTAAGTGGAATACACAAAAGAAACAGAAATTATGTCTTTATTAGATCAAATGGAGGAATTGCTTGAAGAGGGGAAAACAAGTTTTATTACAAGTAAAGTCTCCATCGATCGTGATGAATTTTTTGAATATATCAAAGATATTCGCATGAAGCTACCTACAGAGCTTCAACAATCTGTATGGATTGTCGAAGAACGTAATAAAATTTTAGCAGAAGCACAAGGTGAGGCTAAACTTATTATCCAAGAAGCACAAGAAACGCTTCAGAAAATGATTGAGCAACATGAAATTACTAAATATGCAGAAGATCGTGCACAGATGATTTTAGAAAATGCGCGTAAAGATTCTAGAGAGATTCGTATTGGCGCTATTGAATATGCCAATGAAACAGTTAAAGTTGTAGAACAACAGCTTAAACTTACTTTAGAATCTATACATAAAGAAGCACAGAACTTCGAAAATTATATTACAAACGAACTACGTATTTTATACGATCATAGACAAGAACTTAAAGAAATGATTCATCCACAACCTGTTATGGAAGAGCGTGAGTAGAAAAGAGCTACAAGGCTGAAAATAGCCCTTGTAGCTCTTTTTTATTTTAGGAGAGTATAGAAGCAGGTTTTAAAGGTACTTTGTGAGAAGAAAGCATTTTAAATAAAAAGGCTGTAAATACAAGAACCATGACTAAGAGGATGTACCATTTTAATGTAAACCCTAAAGCAAGAGAGGGATTCCAAAGTGGATAGAGAATAAAGGTTAAAATATAAGCAAGCAAAGATTGAAGAAGTTTTGAGTACATATAGGGCTTTAGAGAAAGGTTGCTACCTTGCAATACATGTTGACTTTGAAAACATACACAGAAACCTCCAAAGGCAATAACGGCAGATAAAAGTGCAAGAAGTGTAGTATTAACAGGTAGTAAACTTGTAAGACGTGCACTTCCGGAGGAAAATTCTAAGCTGCTTAAAAGAAAGCTATGTATAAGAGTAGGGTTTACCCCAAAGAAGTTACCTATAAACTGTGTAAGAGAAGTATAAAGTTCAGAATGTGCAAGGAGATTGCTAATAACAGAGAAAAAGATAATATAGCCACCTACATAGACGATGGTGTCCATACCGTTTTGTACAGCAGAGGTAAAGGCCGTGGAGAATGACAGGGAAGATGTTCGTGTTGTATGAAGAAGCGGAGTTGGGCTTTGGGGAAGTGTATAAAAACGGCTTAAAAGAAGCATGATAAAAGCTGAGGAAATATGTACAAGTAAAAGAAAATAACCGATGTTTGTATCTTGTAACATGAGCGTTCCTACAGTACCTATAATAAAAAGTGGTCCGCAATTACAGCTGTAACAAAGGCTTTTTTGAGCTTCATCATAAGTCATTTCACCTTCCTCAAGGAGGTTTTTAGCCAGTTTAGCGCCCATAGGATAGCCACTAATAAGTCCTAGTAGAAAGATTATAAGGCCATTACCTGATAGATGGAAAAGTCTTTGGGTAATGGGATCAAGAAACCGACTACATCTAAAGATTATACCTAAAGAACAAAGAAGGTTAATTAAGATAATAAAAGGAAGTAGGGAAGGGAGAACTTTTTGAAACCATAGTAGGAGTCCAGAGGATGCGCCTTCAATACAAACTTTAGGACATATAAGCATTAGGAGCATCATGATAAAAACCATACTGGTCATGAATATTTTTCGCATAATAATAACACCTCTTCTTTATAAGATTTGTCTACTGTTACAGTGTATGACAAGCCTAAAAAAAAAATAACAACCTAAAAGGCTGTTATTTTCTAAAGGGTTGATAGGTGAAATCTTTAAAAACTAAACCCGGATCATGGGCTAAAAGGGCATAAAGCTTACTTGCTTTAAGCTCATAGTTTAATAAAGATTGACTAGTAGTATCTAAAATAGACTGTGCTTTAGCAGGATTAATAATAATAGGTACTTGACTGAGCTTAGTAAGTTTAGAAAGTACATCCCTAGCAGATTGCTTACAGGCAAGAAGACGAATATAAGGAATATAATCTAACTGTTTATAGGCAAGTATATCCTTTTCTTTAATATCTAATAGAAGATGGATAATGGCACGCTGAACAGTGGCCCTGGTATAAGTTTTTGAAGTCGCACGATCGATGATATCAGAAAGGTCCTTAAAAGTTACAGCGTTGTGATAAAGGGAATGACATAAATTTTTTGGGACATCCCATATCGCATATAAATCTTCAAGTTCGGACATAATCATTTTATAGTGAAAAAGGGAGGAGGCCATATCTAACGTAATAGGCTTTCCTATAACAGGCTTAAGTAGCTCGAAAGCTGAAGAGGGCATAGCCTTTTCAATTTTGTGTGGACTTTGTGAAGTTATATGATGGCGGATAGCTGTAGCAGAGGCAATAGGACCTTCTACATCTATAGTATGATAGTGAGCTGTTTTGCGCTGAAGTGCAAAGGGTTTAATAGAGGAATGATAATACTTAAGTGCCTTTAAGTACTCAAGACCTAATATATTATTAGGTTGGCTTAATAAATCAATCAATACCTCGCTGTAGACTGGAATTGTTTTTTGTGTATCCCGAACATACTTAATCAGTGCTTCCATGCGTGCCTGAGGATAGCTTATACCGTCACTAAGTAAGTGTTTTATATGACTGGATACACTTTCAGGTTCGTGAAGTAAAAGATCAGCAAGTAGTTGCATGGTTTCTATATGAGGTGTTTCACTACCAAAACAAAGTTCATCTACAATACCTGATTTATGAAGAATACCCACGGCGGCCATAGCAAAATGTTCGGCACTGGAAGTAGCATAAACAACAGGAAGTTCAAGAACTAGGTCCACACCACTCATTAGCGCCATTTCTGAACGGGTATACTTATCTGTAATACAAGGTATACCACGCTGTGCAAAGTTGCCACTCATGACAATAATGATTTTTCCTTCGGGATGACGTTTCTTAATTTGTTCTATTTGATACAGATGCCCGTTGTGAAAGGGATTATACTCTGTAATAATTGCAGTAATATGCATAATAACCTCCAAATAATAGGGTGAATTGGTTTCATTTTATCTTAAAGTGTGTACAGTGGAAAGTAATTTATTACAAGAAACTAGAAATTTTTCAAATTGATACTTGTATACACGAAGTACATTTTATATAATATGAAAAGAGGAATTGATAAAAGGAAAATTGAAAGGGGTTTTATTATGTCTTTTTTAGATTCAATTAAAACACGCGCAAAAAGTGACAAGAAAACGATCGTATTACCTGAAACAGGAGATATGCGTACACTTAATGCTGCACATACTATTTTAAAAGAAGAACTTGCAAACCTTATTCTTATTGGTAACAAAGAAGAGATTTTAAATAAAGCTAATGGTTTAGATTTAAGTAAAGCTCAAATTGTAGATCCTCAAACATTTGAAGAAATGAATACATACATCAAAGAACTTGTTGTGCTTAGAGGTGCAAAAGGGATGACAGATGAAAAAGCAAGTGAGCTTCTTCATAATGATTCACTTTTCCTTGGTGTAATGATGGTTAAATTAGGAATGGCTGACGGTATGGTTGCAGGTGCTGTAAACTCAACAGCAAATGTACTTAGACCTTCACTTCAAATCCTAAAAACAGCTAAAAATACAAAATTAGTTTCTTCATTCTTCCTTATGTCTGTGCCTGATTGCGATTTAGGTTCAAACGGCACATTTGTATTCTCAGATTGTGGTCTTAACCAAAATCCAAATTCAGAAGAACTTGCAGCTATTGCAAAAAGCTCAGCAGATAGTTTTAAACAACTTGTTGGAGAAGAAGCAATCGTTGCAATGCTTTCACATTCTACATATGGCAGCGCAAAACATGCAGATGTTGATAAAGTTGTAGAAGCAACTCGTATTGCCAAAGCAGAGTATCCAGAACTTATTGTGGATGGAGAACTTCAACTTGATGCTGCCATTGTACCAGAAGTAGGACAAAGTAAAGCACCAGAAAGCAAAGTAGCAGGCAAAGCAAATGTTCTTGTATTCCCTGACTTAGATGCAGGTAATATTGGATACAAACTTGTACAACGCCTTGCAAAAGCAGAGGCTTATGGTCCTGTAACTCAAGGTATTGCAAAACCAGTTAACGATTTATCAAGAGGTTGTAGCGCAGACGATATCGTAGGCGTAGTAGCTATTACAGCTGTACAAGCTCAAGCAAACTAATTTAATAATTTATTTTTAAGGAGAGAGTTCAATGAACGTTTTAGTAGTAAACTGTGGTAGTTCATCACTTAAATATCAAGTATTAAACATGGAAAATGAAAGCGTACTCGCTATCGGTATCTGTGAAAGAATCGGTATTGATGGTTCATTCATCAAACACACAACAGAAGGTCAAGAAACTGTTAAAATTCCATGTGAATTCCATAATCACAAAGAAGCTTTAGAAAAAATGATCGAAATGATCACAACAGGCGAAACTGCATGTGTATCTTCAATTGATGAAATTGATGCAGTAGGTCACCGTATTGTACATGGTGGAGAAAAATTCACAGATTCTGTAGTAATCACAGATGAAGTTATTAAAGCTATTGAAGAGTGCTGTGATCTTGCACCACTTCACAATCCAGCAAACTTAACAGGTATTCGTGCATGTCAAGAACTTATGCCAAACGTACCAATGGTAGCAGTATTTGATACAGCTTTCCACCAAACAATGCCAAAAGAAGCTTTCATGTACGCTATTCCACAAGAATACTACAGAAAACATGGCGTTCGTAAATATGGTTTCCATGGTACATCACACAAATATGTATCACAAAGAGCTGCTGAAATGATCGGCAAACCAGTTGAAGAAGCAAAAATTATCGTTTGTCACTTAGGAAATGGTGCAAGTGTATGTGCTGTTAAAAATGGTAAATCAGTAGAAACATCAATGGGCTTCACACCACTTGCAGGTCTTGTAATGGGTACACGTTCAGGTGATATCGATCCAGCAATCATTCCATTCTTAATGGAAAAAGAAGGCATGAGTGCAAAAGAAATCGATACAATGCTTAACAAAAAATCAGGTGTTCTTGCATTATCAGAAATGGGTAGCGACTTTAGAGAAATCGAAGATGGTGTTGTAGCTGGTGATGAAGCTTCTCGTTTCACTATGGATGCATTCCAACATCGTTTAGTATCATACATTGGTGCATACGCTGCAATCATGAACGGTGTAGATGCTATTGCATTTGCAGGTGGTCTTGGTGAAAACAACGCAATTATGAGAGAAGAAGTTGCAAACATGCTTACATGGTTAGGTGTTGAAATCGATGTTGAGAAAAACAAATGCCGTGGTGTAGAAAGAGATTTATCTACAGAAAACGCAAAAGTTCGTATGTTATTAGTACCAACAAACGAAGAACTTGTTATCGCTAGAGATGCTAAAAGATTACTTCATAAATAATTGATTGACAAAATATCTTAAGATATGTATAATTACAGAAGTGTTACCTAGTGGAGTGAAAACGAATGATAATAAATATCCAGACACTTACAAAACAAGACACACTAGACTTTGACCAAGAGGTTGATCTTTCTCTTGAAAGTCTACGTTTGTTAAGTAATGTAACGGACTACAAAGCTAGAGTTTATGGTACAGTTCATAAAGATGGTGAGCTCTTCACTGTCGAAGGATTTGTAGATGTAACACTCGAACTGATTTGTGACCGTTGCATGAATACGTTTCAATATCCCCTTCATGCGACGCTTGATGACCAATTTTCTAATGATGAGGCTCATTACTTAGAAGATGAGGATATTAAACGTGTGACTAAGTCAAGTATTGATTTATCAGACTCTATTTTAGAGAGTATCGCCATGGCTATGCCAATGAAAGCTTTATGTGATGTTGACTGCAAGGGCATCTGCGTGAAGTGCGGTACGAACCTAAATAAAGGCACATGTGAATGTGAAAAAGCTGACATCGATCCGAGACTAGAGGCGCTAAAAGATATTTTTTGTCTTAATAGCAAAAAATAGCAACTGAGGAGGTGTTAACATGGCAGTACCAAAAAGAAAGACGTCTAAAGCAAGAAGAAACCAACGTAAAGCAAATTGGAAACTTTCTCCACTTAATTTAGTAAAATGCTCTAAATGTGGTGAGCTTATGATGCCACACCGCGTTTGTAAAGCTTGTGGTTCTTACGCTAACCGCGTTGTAGTTAAAGTAGATTAATTCCATGCAAGAGGCAGCTATATGCTGTCTTTTTGCATATTTAGTTTAATTGTAGAGAAAGATAAAGGGTGATGAAAATGCCAAAGATAGCAATTGATGTCATGGGTGGCGATTATGCACCAGATGAGATTATTAAAGGATGCATACGCGCTTCAAAAGAAACCAAATGTGTACTTGTCCTTGTAGGAAAAGAATCTGTCATTAAAGAGAAATTAAAGGATTATACATATGATCCAGATAAGATTGAAATCGTTAATGCAGAAGATGTGATTACAATGGAAGATTCACCAGTAACTGCAATTAGAACCAAAAAAGATTCTTCTATGGTGGTAGGCCTTAAACTTGTCAAAGATAAAGCAGTTGAGGGCTTTGTTTCAGCTGGAAATTCAGGTGCCCTTTTAGCGGGAGGAACTTTAGTTGTTGGCCGTATAAAAGGTGTAGAAAGACCTGCTTTAGCACCACTTATTCCAACAAAAAAAGGGAATACCCTTCTTATTGATTGTGGCGCTAATATGGATGCTAAGCCAGCCTATTTAGATCAATTTGCACGTATGGGTACTGTCTATATGGAAGAATGTATGGGTGTGAAAGCGCCAAAAGTAGGACTCATCAACATTGGTGCAGAAGAAGAAAAAGGTAATGCTCTTACAAAAGAGGCATTTAAACTTCTAAAAGAAGATGAAAAAATCAACTTTATCGGTAATATAGAGGCAAGGGAAATTCCATCAGGGGAAGCAGATATTTTAGTTTGTGATGCCTTTGTTGGAAATGTTATTCTGAAGTTTATGGAAGGCTTTGGTATGTGGGTGTTTTCAATGGTTAAAGCTGAGTTTATGAGAAGTTTAAAGACAAAAATTGCGGCTTTACTTATGAAAAAAGGCGTTATGTCTATTAAAGAAAAATTTGATTATGCAAGCAAAGGTGGTGCACCACTTTTAGGTGTGAATGGACTTGTTGTGAAGACACATGGTAATTCAAAAGAGAAACAAATTTATTGCACAATCATGCAAACTGAGCAGTTTATTGAAAATAAACTCATTGAAAAGATTGCTTCTAAATTTAATTAAAAATAATATTGACTAGAAAACATGTATATAATATTATCAAAGTATAAATTTTCATAAGAGGTGTTAGTATGGTATTTGAGAAAGTCAGAGAAATTATTAGTGAACAGCTTAATATTTCAGAAGGGGATGTAACATTAGAAACATCTTTTACGGATGACCTCAATGCAGATTCTCTGGATATTTTTCAAATTATAATGGCTTTAGAAGAAGAATTTGATATGGAAATCTCCAATGAAGATGCTGAAGGCATTTCAACAGTAGGAGATGTTGTAGAATTCATCAAACAAGCAAATGGATTAGATTAATTTAGAGCCTCGCTTTGCGGGGCTTTTCGCATATATTAAGTAGGGTGTTTAATAGCTAAAAATTTTAATTATTAAACAGTCTATTTAAGAATGTGTTGAGTGAACTGAACTAAGGAGCGATTAGAATGCACAAAAAAATAGAAAGTTTTATAAGTCCTAAAAAGCTTATGGAGCTTGAAAAAATTATAGGTTATCAATTTAATAATACGAACAACTTAAAAGAGGCGATTACACATCGTTCATTTGCAAATGAACATCGCAATCATCAGATGAAAGATAATGAACGTCTTGAATTTTTAGGAGATGCTATTTTAGACCTTATTATTAGTAAATATTTATTTGATAAATATCCTGTTATGCCAGAAGGTGATTTATCAAAGGTAAGAGCCAGTATTGTATGTGAGGGTTCTCTTGCTAAAACAGCAAGAAATATAGATTTAGGCGCTTTTATCCTATTAGGTAAAGGTGAGGAGATGACAGGTGGGCGTACACGTAACTCAATTTTAGCTGATGCGTTTGAAGCTGTTACAGGTGCTATTTTTGTAGATGGTGCCTTTGAAGATGTAGTAAAGTTTTTGCAGACAACACTTATTGAGAATGTGGACAGCCTTTCGGTAGAGGATCTTTACACAGATTATAAAACAATCTTACAGGAAAATATCCAGAAAGAAAGTATGCAGCCTCTGCATTATGAAGTAGTAGATGAAAAAGGCCCCGATCATGATAAAGATTTCTATGTAGCTGTTTATCATGGTGAATTATGCCTTGGTAAAGGTATCGGTAAAAGTAAAAAAGAAGCTGAACAACAAGCAGCTAAAACTGCGCTTAAAGCGCTGGAGAAATAGAGAGGTGACAAATGTATCTAGATAAGATTGAGATACATGGATTTAAATCTTTCGGGGATGCAGTTAAACTTAACATACCGCGTGGCATTACAGCTGTTATTGGTCCTAACGGAAGTGGGAAAAGTAATGTTGCAGATGCCATTCGCTGGGTACTGGGTGAACAAAGTGCCAAAACACTACGCGGAACCAAAATGGAAGATATTATATTTGCTGGGACAGAGAAACGTAAATCTCTAGGTTATGCAGAAGTATCCATGCATATTAAAAATGATGATCATGTACTACCTATTGAATATATGGAAGTCGTGATTAAACGTCGTGTTTATAGATCGGGTGAAAGTGAGTATTTTATTAATGGTTCGCCTTGTAGGCTCAAAGATATTCAAGAGCTTTTTATGGATACTGGGATAGGCAAAGAAGGTTATTCTATTATCGGACAGGGGCAGATTGATAAAATTTTAAGTTCAAAACCAGAGGATCGTAGAAGCTTGTTTGAAGAAGCAGCAGGAATTTATAAATATAAAGTACGTAGGCAAGAAGCAGAGCGTAAGCTAGAGAAGGAACGTGATAATTTACTACGTATTCATGATATTATGTCTGAGATTGAAGCCAGACTAGAACCTTTAGAAATTGAAGCAGGTAAGACAAAGGAATATTTAAACTTAAAAGATACGTTAAAAGATATTGAGATTAACCTTTATATAGAAGAAGTCCATCGCATTAAACGTGATACAGATAAACTAAATGCAGATATTGAAAGTGTTATAGCACAGATTTCTGATGCTCAAATGAATAAAGAAAGATTAGTAAAAGTTCAAGAAGAGAATAAACAAAAAAGAGAAGCCTTCTTTTTAGCAACACAAAATCTCCTGCAACGCATTAGTGATTTAGAAAAAAGCCAGCAGCAAAAGCATGCCGCTATTCAACTTAATGAAGAGCGTATCAGTAGTATTCACCAGCTTCTTGACCAAATCGATAAAGATACAAAAAAGCAGCAAGATTATAAAGAGGCTATGCAAAATGAATACCAAGTTTTAAAAGCAAAACATACAGCTTTAGAACTTGAAGAAGCTATGAAGGAAGAACGCCTTAATAAAAAAGAAAAGGAATTTGATGTTAAACAACAAGATTTAGAAAGTAAGGAAAAAAGCTTAGAGGCTTCAAAATCTGAGATTTTTGATAAAGTTCACCAAATAGATCTTCTTAAGAGCGAAATTGATAAACAGACTTCTGTAGAAGAACAACGCGATTATCGTTATAGTCAGCTAACTGAAAGCATTCAAACTTTCAATAGTGAAATCACCCATCAGGAAGTCCATTTACAAGTTCAGAAGAAAAGAGAACAAGAAGTTCAAGAGACTTTAAGGACACAAGAGGTAAACTTTGAGAAGTTAGAATCCCGAAAAGTGCAGTTCGAACAGGAGTGTTCAAATCTTGAACATGCTTATAAAACAAATCAGCAAAATAAAGAACAAACTAAGCGTCACATTGCATGGTTAGAGCAGGTAAAAAATGACTTTGAGGGGTATTATCATAGTGTTAAGCAAGTTTTAACCCTTAAGAAAGAAAATGCAGCAATGTGGCAAGGTATTTTAGGGATTACAGCAGATATTGTAGAAGTACCTAAAGAGTATGAAGTAGCTATTGTAACAGCTTTAGGTGGCGCTATGCAAAATATTGTAACGCGTTCTGAAAAGGATGCTAAAGCTATGATTCAAGTAATGAAGCAAAGGAATATTTCCAAAGTAACTTTCCTTCCACTTGATACAATTCAGCCTTATGCAAAGCCAGCAGATTTAGAAGCCCTTCGTAAAGAGAAAGGGTTTTTAGGTCTTGGAAGTGACGTAGTAGTTTATGAAGAGATTTATGCACCAATTGTTTCGAATTTACTAGATCGTATCCTTATCGTAGATCAGATTGAAAATGCTTCTGTTATTGCACGTAAATATAAGTATCGTTATAAGATTGTAACACTAGATGGAGAGGTATTTCATGCAGGGGGATCTTTAAGTGGTGGTGCAAGTAAAAATAATAAAAATAATATTTTTGCAAGGACACGTGAGCTTAAAGAGTTAAAAGAATGTTATGAAACTTATAAAATACAGACAGTCGAGTTTGAAAAGCGTATACAGACTATTAAACAATCTATGAAGGATTTACTTGTAGAATGGGATAAGGCAAGTGATACGCTTATGAAGTTACATGATGAAGAAAAAGTCCTTATTCTAGAAATTAATAAATGTGAAAATAGCTTAAAACTTACAAAACAATCTCAACTTCAACTTGTAGAAGAAAAACTTGCTATAGAAGATGCAAAGACATTGGCAGAGCAAGGAAAAGAAGAAGTCTATGAACAAATTAAAGCCTTACAAGAAACAATAGAACTTGATAAAGAAAGCTTAAAAGACCTTGAGGTCGAACTAGAAAGTTTAAAAACAGCTAGGGAAGCTCTTAGAAATGAATTAACAGAAGAAAAAATTGCTTTATCTACAACTAGTCAGAATAAAGTCCATGTAGAAGAGCAAATCAAAACATTAGAAGTGAATATTAGCAATACTAAAGAACAACATATGAGTATTCTTGAACGTAAAGAATCTCTCTATGAAGATGAAAAGAAATTACAGCAAACTATTGTGCAGACAAAAGAAGAAATAGAGAAGTTAGAACAAGAAATTATCAATGCAGCGACAGAAAAAGCTCAAGTGGAAACAGATCGTGCGTTATTAGAAGAGAAAGCAAAAGAAGTCGATGAGAATGTTATAAAAATAGATGAAGTTCTAGCAAATCTTAAAGAAGAAAGCTATAGGTTGCATAATAAAAAAGAATTACTAGAGATGGAAGAGCATAAGCAAACTGATAATATGTGGGAACAATACGAAATGACTTATTCGGCGTGTCTAGCCTTTAAGAAGGACCTTGGTAGTATTGTAGATATGAAGAAACAAGCTGATCAGCTACGTGCTAAAATTAAGGTAATAGGACATGTTAATGTGAATGCAGTTAGCGAGTTTGAAGAGACAAAGTCACGTTTTGAATTTTTATCTGCTCAAAGACAAGATATAGAAAAGGCAGAGGAAGCACTTGTCGAACTTATTAATCAGTTAACCATGCAGATGCATGAAATCTTTAGGGAGCAATTCAAGAATATAGCAGAGAACTTTAGTGTGGTCTTTCAGGAACTTTTTGGAGGAGGTATGGCCTTCTTACAACTTGTAGATGAAGACAATATATTAGAGTCTGGAATAGAGATTATTGCTAAACCGCCAGGTAAGAAGTTACAGAATATGACTCTTTTATCAGGGGGAGAGCGTACGCTTACAGCCATTGCCCTTCTCTTTGGTATTCTTAAATTAAAACCGTCACCATTCTGTGTACTAGATGAAATAGAGGCTGCTTTAGATGATGCCAATGTACTGCGTTTTGCACAGTATCTAGGAAGTTTTTCAAAAGATACCCAATTTATTGTGATTACACATAGAAAAGGTACAATGGAACGTGCAGATACTTTATATGGTGTGACCATGCAAGAAAGAGGCGTTTCTACAGTGCTTTCTATAAAATTAGAAGAAGCAACAAAATATTTAGATAAGAAGACGAGCTAAGGAGGAGCCTATGGCATTCTTTAAGAAATTTTTTAAGAAAAAAGAAGAGGTTCATAAGACTAAGGAACATGACACAAAACAAGTAGAAGCTAAAGAGGAGTCTTTACAAGAGGAAACTTCTATAGCAGAGGAAGAAAAACAGAATATTATCCTATCAGAGCCTATTATGGAATTACAAGAAGCAGAACAAGAAAAGGAATATCAAGTAGAGCATCAAGAAGTAGAGCATGTAGAAGAAAGTGCAGAGTTCAATGATTTAGTTGAAGAAACTGCACATGAGTTAGAGGAACAATCCGAAACAGTTACAGAGTTACAGCCAGCAGTAGAAGAGACTGCAATAAATGAAGAGACTCAAGCAGAAGAGGTAATGAAAGAAGAACCTAAGAAGAAAGGTTTATTCTCTAAACTTTTTAGTGGGCTTACTAAAACACGTGATAATTTCTTAGGAGCAGTAGATGACGTACTACGAGGTTTTAAGAAAATTGACGAAGAGCTTTATGAAGAGCTTGAAGAGGCTCTTATTATGGCTGACTTTGGTGTCGATACAACACTCAATATGATGGAAAGATTACGTGCTTTAGTTAAAGAACGTAAAATTACAGAACCAAGTGAGCTCAAAAATACACTTCAAGAAATCATTACAGATATTTTAACAGCACAAGAAAATACACCACTTATTGTAGAAGGAAAGCCTAATGTTATTTTAGTGATTGGTGTAAATGGTGTAGGTAAGACGACAACTATTGGAAAGCTTGCACATCAATTTAAAGAACAAAATAAAAATGTAGTCCTTGCAGCAGCAGATACTTTTAGAGCGGCAGCTATAGAACAGCTTCAAATTTGGGCAGATCGCTCACAAACACCACTTATTAAACATGAAGAAGGATCAGATCCTGCAGCCGTTGTTTTTGATGGTATTAAAGCGGCTAAAGCAAGAAAAAGTGATGTTCTTATTTGTGATACAGCAGGGCGCCTTCAAAATAAAACAAATCTCATGAAAGAATTAGAGAAAATGGGCCGTATTATAGAAAGAGAATACCCAGAAGCTCATAAAGAAGTCCTTATTGTATTAGATGCAACAACAGGCCAAAATGCTCTTTCACAGGTTAAAGTTTTTAAAGAAGTTGCCAAAGTAGATGGAATCGTTCTTACTAAGTTGGATGGAACAGCTAAAGGTGGAGCTGTAGTAGGAATCTGCGAAAGTTTAAAGGTTCCAGTTAAATATATTGGTGTAGGTGAGAAGATAGATGATCTTCAACCATTTGATCCAGAAGCATTTGCTGCAGCACTTTTTAATACAGAGAAAAAATAAACGTTGACAAATGATGAGATTTTCTTTATAATTCATCTGTAAAGCAAAAAGGGCTGACAGTGGCCGGGGGGTGTTGTATGGAAAAGTTTGTTGAAATTACGTACTTATATGATTTTTATGAGTCCTTATTAACAGACAAGCAAAGAGAATTATTAATGCGTTATTATTTTGATGACTATTCATTAGGAGAACTCGCAAGCACATATAACATTAGCCGTCAAAGTGTTTTTGATACCATAAAGAAAGCTGAGCAGAAAATGCTTGATTATGAAGCAAAACTCGGCTTATGGAGCAAATACGTTAAACAAGAAAAGATTCTTACAGAAGCAAAAGCAAAACTTAATGCATTTTGTAAAGAATGCACAAATAAAAATAATAGACAGCTTGAGGAAGTTTTAGCACTTATTGAAAAGCTGTCAAGTGAAATGTAGGAGGACTTTTAGGATGCCCTTTGATCAATTATCTACTAAACTACAGGAAGTTTTCAAACAGCTTAAAAGTAAAGGTAAACTAACTGAGAAAGATGTTAAAGTTGCCTTAAGAGAAGTTAAGCTTGCTCTTTTAGAGGCAGATGTTAACTTTAAAGTAGTTAAACAATTTATTAAAACAATAGAAGAACGTGCAGTAGGTACTGATGTTCTAGAAAGCTTAACACCAGGTCAGCAAGTTATTAAAATCGTAAATGACGAGTTAGTAAGCCTGATGGGCGGTGCACAAAGTAAAATTACTTTTGCATCTAAGGGGATTACACCTATTATGATGGTAGGTCTTCAAGGAGCTGGTAAGACAACAACAAGTGGTAAGCTTGCAGCACTTATCAAATCTCAAGGGAAAAGACCATTACTTGTAGGATGTGACGTTTATAGACCAGCAGCTATTGAACAGCTAACAAAGGTCGGTAAACAAGTTAATGTTCCAGTATTCTCATTAGGAACAGATCATAACCCAGTAGATATTGCAAAAGCAGGGATGGAATATGCTAGGGAAAACAACTATGATGTTGTTTTAATCGATACGGCAGGGCGACTTCATATTGATGAAGTACTTATGGATGAGCTTAAATTTATTAAGTCTGATGTAAAGCCTAGAGAGATTTTACTTGTTGTAGATGCTATGACAGGACAAGATGCTGTCAATGTGGCAGAAGCCTTTAATGAAGCATTAGGCATTGATGGGATTATTATGACTAAACTCGATAGTGATAACAGAGGTGGTGCAGCCTTATCTGTTAAAGCAGTTACGAATAAGCCAATCAAGTATGCTGGTATGGGTGAGAAATTAAGTGACCTTGAGCCGTTTCATCCAGAACGTATGGCTTCTCGTATTTTAGGAATGGGAGATGTCCTTACACTTATTGAAAAAGCTCAACAAAACTATGATGAAGAAAAAGCTAAGGAATTAGAAGCTAAATTTAGAAAAGCTGAATTTAACTTTGATGATTTCTTAGATCAAATGAGACAGCTAAAAAAAATGGGACCTCTTAATCAAATTATGGGGATGCTCCCAGGTATGAATACCGCAAAACTAGGCGATATTAATGTTGATGAAAAACAGCTTGCCTATATTGAAGCCATTATTTTGTCTATGACTAAAGAGGAAAGACAAAACCCAAGCATTTTAAATATGTCTCGTAAGAAACGTATTGCAAAAGGTAGTGGGCGCGATATTCAAGAAGTTAATCGTCTGATTAAACAGTTTGAGCAGATGCAGACGATGATGAAGCAGTTCTCTGGTATGATGAAAGGCAAAAAAGGTAAATTTAAATTACCTTTTATGTAAATAAATAATAATTTTATAATGAGGTGGAATACAATGGCAGTAAAAATCCGTTTAAAAAGATTAGGTGCTAAAAAAGCTCCTTTCTACAGAATCGTAGTAGCAGACTCTCGTTCTCCAAGAGATGGACGTTTCATTGAAGAAGTAGGTTTCTTCAACCCATGTCAAGAACCAAACGAATTAAGCGTAAATAAAGAAGCAGTAGAAAAATGGTTATCAAATGGTGCTCAACCAACTGATACAGTAAAAACTTTACTTAAAAAATCTGGTATTGAAATGTAATACCTAATGGAGGTATCCGATGAAAAATTTAGTTGAAGTGATCGCCAAGCAATTGGTTGACTTTCCAGAAGAAGTTTCTGTGTCACAACGCGAAGATGAGCATGCAGTAATTCTAGAACTAAAAGTAGCCCCAAGTGATATGGGTAAAATCATCGGAAAGCAAGGTAAGATTGCAAAAGCAATACGTACCATTGTAAAGTCTTCGGCAGCTTCTTTAAGTAAGAAAGTTGTTGTGGAGATTAATGAGTAGGTTAGGGTATACCCTAGCCTACTTTGTTATATTAACCATTAGATAGAAGATCTTCTTTCCTATAAAAGAGGGCTTTGTATCTAGTTGTTAAAATGATTTAACATAGAAAGGATGCTTATAAGATGGAACAAATGTTTACAATAGGTAAAATCGTTAATACACATGGTGTTAAAGGAGAAGTACGAGTTCTCCCATCTACAGATGATGTTAAGCGTTTTGGTAAGCTTAAGGAAGTGAAAGTTGAAAACCGAACAATGACAACTTATGAAATTGAAACAGTACGTTATCATAAGAATTTTGTACTTTTAAAATTCAAGGGCATAGATACTATGAATGAAGCAGAACTTCTTAAAAATAGTCTCTTAAAGATTGATCGTAAAGATGCACTTCCACTTAAAAAGGATGAGTATTATCAATGTGACCTTTATGGGCTTAGAGTGGTGACAGATACAGGGAGAGATTTAGGTAAGTTAACAGATATTCTTATGACAGGTAGCAATGATGTGTATGTTGTGCGTAATGAGGAAAAAGAAATTCTTATTCCTGCTATTAAACAGTGTATTTTAAAGGTAGATTTAGAAGCTGGGGAAATGCTTGTACATTTATTAGAAGGGTTAGAGGACTAATGAAAATTACAGTAATGACCTTATTCCCTGAAATGATAGATGCAGTTATTAATTGTAGTATTTTAGGGCGTGCTAGACAAAAAGGACTTATTGAAATAGAAGCGGTTAATATTCGTGATTTTGCAAATAATAAACATCTTCAGGTTGATGATTATCCTTATGGCGGTGGAGCAGGTATGCTAATGATGGCTGATCCTGTATGTAGATGTTATGACCATATTAAGGAGCATGCTAAAGCTGAGCCTTCACGTGTTATTTATATGACACCTCAAGGGAAGCCTTGGAAACAATCTATGGCCGAAAGCTTTGCACAAGAAGAACATGTTGTCCTACTGTGTGGGCATTATGAGGGGATTGATCAGCGTGCTATAGATGCTATTGTAACAGATGAAGTTTCTATAGGTGATTATGTACTTACAGGTGGTGAACTTGCGGCGCTTGTTGTAGCAGATAGTATCAGTAGACTTGTACCTGGTGTATTAGGAAAAGAAGAATCTTTTCAAGATGAGAGCTTTTCAGAGGGACTTTTAGAGTATCCACAGTATACAAGACCTGCTGTTTACAATGGACAGGCTGTACCTGATGTACTACTTTCTGGTAATCATCAGAAGATTGCTGCCTATAGGAGAGAGCAGTCTATTATAAATACTTTTAATAAAAGGCCTGATCTTCTCAAACAAGCTCCATTAACGGATAAAGAGAAACAGTTTATCCACGATTATGCAAAAAATCGTTGCAAATCTTAAAAAGACATGCTATAATTTGTGAGAGTTATTACGGATGGTCCGCTGACACATATGTGCTTAAGAACATCTTAGATTAAAGGAGAAAAATAATGAACGAAATTATCAGAGCAATTGAAAATGAACAAATTAGAGAAGTAACACCTTTCAATGTAGGGGATACAGTACGTGTTTATGCTCGTATCAAAGAAGGACAAAGAGAACGTGTACAAATGTTCGAAGGAATCGTTCTTAAAAGACAAAATGGTGGAGCTCGTGAAACATTCACAGTAAGAAGAATTTCTTACGGTGTTGGTGTTGAAAAAACATGGCCAGTTCACTCACCACTTCTTGAAAAAATCGAAGTTATCCGTCGTGGTAAAGTAAGACGTGCTAAACTTAACTACTTACGTGACCGTGTAGGTAAAAACGCTAAAGTTAAAGAATTAATCAAGTAATAAGAATTAATAAAATAAAAAGGGACTTTTAAAGTCCCTTTTTGTGTATAGAAATGAGAGTATGGCTGATGAAATACATAAAAAATAAATGTGCTAAAGTAGCTTGGGGCTGGGGGAAAGATTTAGCTATAGCGCTAATTGTAGTAACGATTGTAACTACTTTTTTTATGCAAAATCTACGCGTTCAAGGTACATCAATGGCGCCCTTACTAGATAATAGCCATATGGTGATTATAAATAAATTTGTGTACACATTTAAGTCACCACAAAGAGGGGAAATTGTAGGGTTTCATTCAGATAACGTTTCCAATCCCGTCGTGAAGCGTATTATAGGTATGCCTGGGGATCTTATAGACTATAGAAATGAAAAGCTTTATGTCAATGGCACCCCTATTAATAATGAAGATAAAAATGTTATGATGCATGGAGGAGATATTAAGTATCCTTTTACAGTACCACAAGATACTTATTTTGTCCTAGGTGATAATTATAATAATAGTATAGATAGCCGATTTAACTATATAGGCTGTGTACCTAGAAATAAAATTATTGGCCGCATTGATATGCGTATATGGCCTTTTTGGACGAATCCATTTTTAAAAGAAGAAATTTATTAGAAAAGTAAAGGTGAAGAATAATGCAAATACAATGGTATCCAGGACATATGACGAAGACGAGACGTTTAATAGAAGAAAATATTAAACTTGTTGATATTGTTATTGAGTTATTAGATGCAAGAGCGCCTTATAGTACTAAAAATCCTGATATAGATAAACTTGCAAAAGGAAAAATGCGCTTAATCGTTCTTAATAAGAGTGATTTAGCAGATCCAAAACTGCTTAAAGCATGGACTGACTGGTATAGCAGTAGTAATGTTAAGGTTATTGAAATTATCGCTACATCAGGAAAAGGTATGAAAGAGGTTACAGCTGCAGCTGAAGAAATGCTTAGAGAAAAAATTGAGAGGGATAAAGCAAGAGGACGTATTTATAGACCTATTCGTGCTATGATTGTAGGTATTCCAAACGTAGGAAAGTCTACTTTTATTAACACTTTAGTAGGAAAAGGTTCTACTAAGACTGGAGATAAACCAGGTGTAACACGTGGTAAACAATGGGTTAAGATTAAAAAGGGCTTTGAACTTTTAGATATGCCAGGTATCTTATGGCCTAAATTTGAAGATCAAGAAGTTGCTAAAAAACTTGCTTATTTAGGCTCTATTAAAGATGAAATCTTAGATACACGTGAACTTGCTATGGGCTTTTTAGAGTTAGGAGCAAAACGTTTTAGAGGCAAATTAGAAGAACGTTATAAACTAGAAATTACAGATGAAATGACACCATATGATATGCTACTTGCAATTGGTAATAAACGAGGCTTCATTACACCAGGTGGTGGGGTAGATGAAAACAGAACAGCTCTTGTTATTTTAGATGAATATCGCAGTGGCAAGATCGGTAAGATTACAGTGGAATCCCCTACAGACCTTGTAGGAGAGGAAGGATCAGATTGTTAAAAGTTAAAAATTTTTTAGAGTTTATAAAGGAGCCATTACTTGCTGTATTGGCTGCTTTACTCATTTCGCAGTTTTTAATGATGCACACACGTATTCCCAGTGGTTCAATGATTCCTACAATCAATAAGGGTGATCATCTTATTGTTAATTTGATTCCAAGCTATTATAGAGTGCCAGATAGAGGTGAAGTAGTAGTTTTTGAATATAATGGTGAGAATTTAATTAAACGTGTTATTGGGCTTCCTGGAGATATTATAGATTTACGAGATGGGAAAGTGTATATTAACGGAGAGGAACTAGATGAAATAGCTTATATTCGTACCTTTAATAGCACAAGAGAATATGTAGGAAGTAGCATAGAGTTTCCGTATACAGTACCGGAAGGTCGTTATTTTATGATGGGAGATAATAGGGAAGGAAGTGCCGATAGTCGTATTTTTGGTGCTATTCCAAAGGAAAAGATTATTGCTATCGGTGCATTTAAAATTTATCCTTTAGATCAGATAGGTGTATTAAGGTAATAAATACTTAAGGAAAGAGGCGTAAATCATGGAAAAGTTAAGAAACGTATTAGATTTTAGTAAGGATTTACTAGTTGCCCTTTTAGCAGCACTTCTAGTTATTCAATTTGTAGCTATGCATACAGAAGTACCAAGTGGTTCAATGATTCCTACCATTAATGAAAAAGATCATCTTCTCATTAGTCAATTTACAGCTTATCATAAACTTCCTGAAATAGGGGATATTGTTATTTTTAGGGAAGGGCCAGATAGACTTGTAAAACGTGTCGTGGCCCAAGGTGGAGATATAGTGGATCTTCAAGATGGGGATGTTTATGTTAATGGAGAGATTTTAGACGAATCAAGTTATGTAAGAAAAGAACATGTTACATATCCATTTTCTTGGAGTGATATAGAATTTCCTTATGAGGTACCAGAAGGAAGCTTTTGGATGATGGGAGATAACCGTGAGGAGAGTGCCGATAGTCGTGTATTTGGTGCTATAAAAGAAGAAGCTATTATTGCTATTGGAGCTTTTAGAATTTATCCTTTTGATCAAATAGGAGTATTAGAATAATGGATTTACAGACACTCAAAATGAAAGACATTGAAATACTCTATAAAAATACTTCTATAGAAGCATTGCCAGCATTATTAGAGTTTTTTAAAAGAGATACAAGAGCTGGAGTACAAAAGCTTTATCAAAAGGGATTAAAAGAGCTTCAAGCACTAGAAAATCTGAAAATAGAATGGCAACAAAAACAGGACTTTGATGAATGCTTTAGAGAATCAGGTCAGGTTTTAGTAGGTGTAGATGAAGTAGGAAGGGGACCATTAGCAGGTCCAGTTGTGGCATGTGCTGTTGTTTTACCGACGAATTGTGAACTATTAGGTGTTAAGGATTCTAAAAAGTTGACAGAAGAAAAAAGAGAACTACTTTATGATGAGATTATGAAAAAAGCATTGTATGTAGGAATCGGTATTATAGAAGCAACTGAAATAGATGAGATTAATATTTTACAAGCTACCTTTAAAGCTATGAGAGTTGCTTTAGAAAAGATGAATGTGATCTATCAAACGGTTTTAGTAGATGGTGATAAAACCATTCCACAGCTTGATTGTATACAACATGCGATTGTCAAAGGAGATAATAAGAGTGCTTCTATAGCAGCAGCAAGTATTGTAGCTAAAGTGACAAGAGACCGAATGATGAAAGAGTATGCCCTTACTTATCCAATGTATGATTGGGAAAGCAATAAAGGTTATGGAAGTACAAAACATTATGAGGGTATTAGACACTATGGCATTACATCACTTCATAGAAAAACCTTTTTAAAAAAAGAAGGATTTTAAATTCTAATAATAGGATAAATAATGCTGCCTTAATTGTTATAGATAAGGCAGCATTATTTATAGGGAGAAAAATTTTTCTTATTAAACTTATTTACTTATTACAGGATAAAGGGTATCATCTTTCTAGATGTTCTAGTGTTTATAAAGATTTTAAACTGGCTACACTTCTAATAGAGTAAAAACGAGAAGGCAAATTAAACATTTGTAAATGATAGGAATGAAGATATGCCAAAAAGTAGAAACAATTTTAATAATAGACAAATAGGTACTTATTATGAAATACGAGCTAGAGAATATCTAGTAGATAAAGGATATCAAATTTTAACTATGAATTTTAGATGTCGAACAGGTGAGATTGATATGATCGCAAAAGATGGGGCATATACTGTATTTGTAGAAATTAAATATAGAAGCAATAATAAATGTGGATTGCCTCGTGAGAGTATAACCTATTACAAAAAGCAAAAGATTGTAAAGGTAGCTCAATATTATTTGGTGTATCATCATTTAGGAGATATTCCGTGTAGATTTGATGTTGTTGAGATTTATAAAGAGCAGATTAATCATATTATAAATGCGTTTATGGAGGGATAATTATGCAAAATCACACAGACTGTATATTGGATCTTGAAAGTCAAGTGCCTCATGTAAAATTTAAAAAATGGCAAGATGATCCTCATATGAAGCATTGTTTTACAACTAAATTAGGTGGTGTTAGTGAAGGAGAATGGGCAAGCTTAAATTTAGGCTTCAATAGAGGAGATGGGGAAGGTAATGTCCTTGAAAATTATAAAAGGGTTTGTCACATGTTAGAAGTACCTTTTGAAAGTCTTATCTTATCTAGACAAATTCATGAAACACATATAGAAGAAGTGACATTAAAGGATGTAGGAAATGGTATTCATTCTCCTAATAAATGGGAGAGTGTAGATGGTATTTATACAGGGGAAAGGGGATTAACACTTGTAACACATTATGCAGATTGTGTTCCTCTGTTTTTTTATGCATCAAAATATGGTATGATTGGAATGGCCCATGCAGGCTGGAGAGGTACTGTAGGGGGTATTGGTAAAAAAATGATTGAAATATGGCATAATAAGCATCATATTCCACTTGAAGAGATACAAGTCGGGATAGGTCCTTCTATAGGACCTTGCTGTTTTGAAGTAGGGGAAGAAGTGGCTAGGGTCTTTATAGAGAAGTTTGGGCATGTAAACTTTATTACAAAAAATATACGCAATGAAAAATATTATATTGATTTATGGGCATGCAATGAAAAGATTCTAGTGGATGCAGGCATAAAACAGGAGCAGATTGCAAAAGCTGAGATGTGTACCTGTTGCCAAAGTGATATTTTTTATTCACATCGAAAAACACAAGGAAAAAGAGGAACATTAGGTGCTTTTATGTACTTGAAATAGGAGTTGACAACAGTGAAAAACAGAACAGAATATAAAGCACATCTTATTACAGATGTACTACCCGGTAGTATTGCAGAGGAATTAGAAATAGAAAAAGGCGATAAGCTTTTAGCCATTAATGATGAATATATACAAGATGTATTTGATTATCGATTCTTATTAGCAGATGAAGAAATTGATCTTTATATTGAGAAAGCAAATGGTGAACTTTGGAATTTAGAAATTGAGAAGGACTACAGTGAAGATTTAGGACTTGTCTTTGAGACAGAACTGATGGATGAACTTATTAGATGTCGTAACAAGTGTCAGTTCTGCTTCATTGACCAGTTGCCACCTAATATGCGTAAGACAGTCTATTTTAAAGATGATGACTGGCGCATGTCATTTTTAAATGGTAACTATATTACTTTAACCAATATTTCAGAGCGTGACTTAAGTCGTATGATTAAATACCGTTTATCACCTCTTAATATCTCTATTCATGCGACAGATCCTGAAGTAAGAATTAATATGTTACACAATCGTTTTGCAGGTGCTATTAAAGAACAGATTAGACATTTAATAGACAATGGTATACAGGTTAATGGACAGATTGTATTATGTAAAGGCTTAAATGATGGTGCAGTCCTTGATCAAACGATCCAAGACTTAAGTGAATTTATTCCGGATATCTTATCGCTTACTATTGTACCTGTTGGTTTATCTAAATTTAGAGAAAGTCTTACTACATTAACTTCTTTTGACGGACCATCTTCTAGAGAGGTTATTAGAGTTGTTGAAAAATGGCAAAAATATTATTTAGAGAAAATGGGTACACGTTTTGTCTATGCCGCAGATGAATTTTTCGTAACAGGTGGAGTAGAGCTGCCAAGTTATGAAAGTTATGAAGGATTCCCAGTTTTAGATAATGGTGTAGGGATGTTAACTAAATTTAAATATGAATTAGAAAAGGCACTTGCAATGCATCAAATAGATGAATCTATAGATTTTGAATGCTGTCTTGTAACAGGTTGTATTACAGGTGAATTTATGAAAATGTGTGCAACTAAAGTAAAAGAAAAATTTCCTAATGTAACGATACATGTCTATCCGGTTGTGAATCATTTCTTTGGAGAAGAAGTCACTGTAACCGGTCTTTTGACAGGACAAGACATTGTAAGTACCTTAAAACAACAAAAGAAGCTAGGGAAAATTTTGCTAATTGCTGAGAATATGTTAAAATGTGGTGAAGAAGTCTTTTTAGATGATTACACATTAGACCAATTAAAGAACGAACTAGATATGCCTGTCCTTGTTATGCCTAATGAAGGACAAGAGTGGCTAGAGAAGATTTTACATGCAAAAGGAGAAACAAAATGAGTAAACCAATTGTAGCAATTATAGGAAGACCAAATGTAGGTAAATCTACATTATTTAATAGACTAGCAAAAGCTAGAATTTCTATTGTAGATGATACACCAGGTGTTACACGTGACCGTATTTATGCTGACGTAGAATGGCTTAATCACAAATTTACCATGATCGATACGGGTGGTATTGAACCAGAAAGTAACGATATTATTTTATCTCAAATGCGTAGACAAGCTGAAGCAGCTATTGCATCTGCAGATGTGATTGTATTCTTAGTTGACGTTAAAACAGGTCTTACAGATTCAGATATGCACGTTGCTAATATGTTAAGAAAAGCACATAAACCAGTTGTACTTGTTGTAAACAAAGTAGATGATATGCAAACACAAACTATGGGTGTATATGAGTTCTATAATTTAGGTCTTGGTGATCCAATTCCAATTTCAGCTGGACAACCTCTTAACCTTGGAGATATGTTAGATGCTATTGTTGAGCACTTCCCAGGTGACACGCAGGAAGAGGAAGAAGATGAAGCGATTAAAGTTGCTATCATTGGTAAACCAAACGTAGGTAAATCTTCACTTGTTAATAAAATTGTAGGTGAAGAGCGTGTTATCGTAAGTGATATTGCTGGTACAACAAGAGATTCTGTTGATACAGAAGTAACAATTGATGGACAAAAATATGTACTTATTGATACAGCAGGTCTTCGTAAGAAAAAGAAAGTTACAGAAAGCATTGAGAAATATAGTATTATCCGTACAGTAGCAGCTGTAGAGCGTGCAGATATTGTACTTATTATGATTGATGCGAATGAGGGGATTACAGAGCAAGATACAAAAATTGCAGGGATTGCTCATGAGGCAGGCAAAGGCTGTATTATCGTTGTGAACAAATGGGATTCTATTGAGAAAAACGATAAAACAATGAATGTATACCTTAAAGATATTACAAATACACTTGCATATATGCAGTATGCACCATGCATGTTTATTTCTGCTGCAACAGGACAACGTGTAGGTAAGCTGTTTGACATGATTCATACCATTGCACAAAATCAAACACTTCGTATTAGTACAGGTCTATTAAATGATGTACTTTATGAAGCAACAGCTATGAATCAACCACCATCAGATAAAGGTAAAGCACTTAAAATCTTTTATATGACACAAGTAAGCGTTAAACCACCAACATTTGTTCTATTTGTAAATGATAAAGAACTTATGCATTTCTCTTATTTAAGGTATATTGAAAACCAAATGCGTGAAGCTTTTGGCTTTAAGGGAACACCAGTTCATTTCATCGTAAGAGAAAAAGGCAGAAAGGATGAATAAAAATGTACAGACTTGTCGCACTTGGTCTGGGCTATTTGCTTGGGGGGATTCAAAGTGCCATTTTATATGGACGTTTTAAAGGGATTGAGATAAGAAATCATGGGAGTGGCAATGCAGGGGCTACAAATACCCTACGTGTACTAGGTAAAAAAGCAGCCCTTATTGTTTTCTTGTGTGATGTATTAAAGGCTGTATTAGCAGTTATCCTAGCAAAATTACTATTTCCAGAAATGGTACTTTTAGCTGGGCTTTATGCAGGTATTGGTGCTATTCTGGGTCATAGCTATCCTTTATTCTTTAAATTTAAAGGAGGTAAAGGAATTGCTGTAACAGTTGGTGCAATTTATATGATTGATCTACCTACTGCTCTTATTGTCAGTCTTATTTTTATTATAAGTGCATGGATTACACGTATTGTTTCTATAAGTTCTTTACTTTTAACAAGTTTTATTCCTATTCTCTTATTTGTATTTTATAAAGGAAATGAGCATATTGTGGAGATTGTTACATTAGGAGTAGTCATTGCAGGCATAACGGCTTATAGACATAAAGCAAATATTAAGCGATTAATGGAAGGAACAGAATCAAAGCTTGGAAGTAAAAGATAAGGAGGGATTCTATGCAAAAGATAGCAGTTTTAGGTGCAGGAAGCTGGGGGTTAGCACTAGCACTTTTACTCAATGAAAAAGGAAATGCAATCACCATATGGTGCTATGATTCAAAAGAAAAAGAAGATATTTTAACTTTTAGAGAAAATAAAAGATGTCTACCAGGTATTAAAATTCCTTTAGAAATTCAGTTTACAACTTCTGTGGAAGAAGCAGTAAAAGAAAAAGATGTAGTCATTATGGCTGTACCATCTAAAGCTATTAGAAAGACTACAGAAAGTATGAAAGCATTTGTGGCTGAAGAGGCTCTTATTGTTAATGTATCAAAAGGAATCGAGTTTGAGACACTTTATACCCTTTCACAAGTGATACAATCTGTTGTGTCAAACCCAGTTGTTGTTTTATCAGGACCAAGTCATGCAGAAGAAGTAGCAAGGCATATGCCAACAACAGTGGTAGCAAGTAGCAACTGTATGGCAAGTGCCGAAAAAATTCAAGACCTCTTTATGACAGAGTACTTTAGAGTCTATACTAATCCGGATATTATAGGTGTTGAATTAGGTGGAGCGCTTAAAAATGTTATTGCATTAGCAGCAGGTGTCGTAGATGGCTTAGGTTATGGTGACAACTCAAAAGCGGCACTTATGACAAGAGGGATTGCAGAAATTTCAAGATTAGGTGTAGCTATGGGGGGGATGCCTGCTACATTTGGTGGGCTTACCGGTATTGGTGACCTTATGGTAACATGTATGAGTGGACATAGCCGTAACCGTAGATGTGGAGAACTCATTGGACAAGGTTATTCTTTAGAAGAAGCAACTCAAAAAATTAACATGGTTGTAGAAGGAGTTCCAACAGCTAAAGGGGCTTATGCCTTAATGAAAGCCTATGAAATAGAGATGCCTATTATAGAGGGTATTTATGAAGTACTTTTTGAAAATTATTCTGTACAAGAATGTGTGCAAAAGCTTATGAATCGTGATAAAAAAATGGAGAGTTTTGATTAAAGTTAGGCATATATCATCCCTTTAGACATATATTTAAAATGTACCCATACATTTTAAATATAGAAGGAGGGACCTAAATGGAATATTGTGACATCTATAGAGATATTTCAGAAAGGACAAACGGTGATATATACTTAGGAATTGTAGGCCCTGTACGTACAGGTAAATCTACTTTTATTAAACGTTTTATGGAAGCACTTGTTATTCCTAATATTGCGAATGAGTATAGTAAAGGACGTGCTCAAGATGAACTACCTCAAAGTGGAGATGGTAAAGTTATTACGACAACAGAGCCTAAATTTATTCCAAATGAAGCAGTAGATATTACCATTGGTGGAGACTTTGATGTAAGTGTGCGACTTATTGATTGTGTTGGTTACATGATTCCTGAAGCAGAAGGTCATATGTACAACAATGTACCACGTATGGTTAAGACACCTTGGTTTGAAGAGGAGATTCCTTTTGCTCAAGCAGCAGAGATTGGGACTAAGAAAGTTATTAACAATCACTCTACTATAGGCGTTGTTGTAACAACAGATGGTAGCTTTACCAATATTGCACGCAATAATTACATAGAGGCAGAGGAACGTGCCATTAATGAACTTAAAAAAATAGGGAAACCTTTTATTGTAGTCTACAATACAAAGAGACCTTATGATCCTGAAGTCCTTGAGGAAACATCAACACTTTCAAGAGAGTATGATGTACCTGTTGTGCCATTAGATGTAGCACAGATGAAAGTAGAAGATATTAATAATTTACTTGAAAAAGTACTTTATGAATTTCCACTTAATGAAATTCAATTTATGCTTCCTAAATGGGTGGAAACACTTGAAAGCGAGCACTGGCTCAAAAAACAATGGATAGATTATATTAAAGAGGTTATCTATCCATTAGAAAATATCCGCCAGATTAAACAAAGTCTAGAACGTTTTAAAGACTTAGAGTTTATTAAAAATGTTTATTTAGAAAAAATTCGCTTAGGCGAAGGTGTTGTTAAAATTGATATTAACACAACAGATGACTTATTCTATCGTGTTCTTTCTGAAACAACAGGGATGGAAATCAATGGTGATCATGAGTTAATGACACTCATTAAAGATTTAGCAGCTACTAAACGTGAGTATGATAAAGTTGCTTATGCACTTAATGAGGTGAAACAAAAAGGTTATGGTGTTGTTGCACCAATTTTTGATGAATTAACTTTGGAAGCGCCAGAAATTGTAAAACAGGGTAATAGCTTTGGGGTTAAGCTTAAGGCAAGTGCACCAAGTTATCATATTATTAGAGCAAATATCCAGACAGAAGTATCTCCGACTGTTGGAACAGAAAAACAAAGTGAAGATCTCATTAATTATATGATGAGTGAATTTGAGACAGACCCAGCTAAAATTTGGGATTCTAATATTTTTGGCAAAACACTTCATGAACTTGTTAATGAAGGTTTACAGAATAAACTGTATCGTATGCCTGAAGATGCCCAAATCAAATTACAAGAAACACTTCAAAAAATTATCAATGAAGGTAACGGCGGATTAATTTGCATTCTTTTATAAAGGCACATTGTGCCTTTATTTTTTTACTTATATGTAAGCTATTGCAAGATTAATCAATCCATTATATGATGGTACTATTAAAGAAAATGTTGGAAGTGAGCAAATGAAGAAGAATAAAACAAGTCAATCAAATAAAAATACAAAAAAACATTCGCCCAATCTAAATTCCAATAATCCTTCTAGAGGGACCTATAATTTAGACGAGTATCGTAATAAAAAGAGAAATTATTATAACCCTTATGCAGATATGGGCACTGGCAATGTAGATAGGAGTAGGGAAAAAACGAATAGCAATCCCTATCGCAACCAATATAACAAATCTAATACACCTCGTTATGGTTCTCCTTATGAGGATAACTATACACGAAGTTCTTATATAAGTCAGAGTTCTTATACACCACCACCTCCAATATATGATCAGAAAGAGGTTCATCCTACACCAGAGCAAAGAAAAGTAGAAATACGCAGTAAGAATAAGATGACACGTAAGCAGCTTCAGGCACAAGCTAAACGTAGAAAAAGACGGATGATGCAAAAGATGACAGTTGGTGTCATTATTACTATGTTTATTACTTATGCAGGGCTTAAAGTTATTGATTTATTTAGATATCCTTCTATCTCTTATCAGACTGTTCAGATGGGTGTTATGGATAATTCAAATCAATTAAAAGGAATTATTTTTAGAGATGAGCAAGTATTTAATAGCACACGGTCTGGAGATATTCATTATATTTTAAGTGAAGGAGAGAAAGTTTCTAAACAAGGGAGTGTATGCCTTGTAGCGCAAAGTACAGAAATTCAGTCACTTAAAGATCAGCTTTATACATTAGATGATAGTTTATATAATAAACAAGAAAAACGTAGTGACTTATCTTATTATCAAGCAGACCTTTATCAAATTAATGAAGTACTGAAAAAAGAGATGGATAACTTTATAGACAGTAAGTATTGGGAAAATCCTAAAAGTGTCTATGAACTACGCCAATCTCTTGATAAGACTATAGAAGATCGTACAAGCCTTTATATACAAGATGAATCTAAAACAACAGAAGGTTTTCAATCTAATCGTGAAGCTATTATCAATAGCTTAAAAAACAATCAGTCTTCACAAAAAGCAGCTACATCAGGTATTGTTTCCTATGCATTAGATGGCTATGAAACTAAATTAAACGATGAAACAATGAAAACACTTCAATATGATCAATATAAAGAATTGCTTGCAGAAACTAAAAAGTCAGAGATGAGACTACCTTCGGTTGTGGCAGAGGCCAATGAACCACTGTATAAGATTATTACTAGTGATAGATGGGAAATCGTAACTTATATAGAAACTGAACAAGCAAATACATATGATGTAGGTACGTATTATAATCTTTATTTTGAAGACACTAAACAAGATAAAATACGTTTTAAATTAGAAAGTAAGCAGGAAGAAGTAGAAACAGGTTTAACAAAACTCGTCTTTAGTTCAAGTGATTATTTGTCAGATTTCTTAGCTTATAGACTCGTCGAATTTAGTATTGGGCAGAATAAAGCAGAAGGACTTAAGATTCCACTTAAAGCTATTGTTGAGAAAAACATGCTAGGTATACCAAATGAATATATTGTAGAGCAGGGTAGAGAAAAAGGTGTGTTTAAAAAGCAAAACCAGATGAATGTATTTATGCCTCTTAATATTCAGTATTCAGATGATGACTTTTCTTATATTATGCAGCAGATAGATCAATTAGATGGTATAGGTCTTAATAGCGTTATTGAGCATCCTACAGAGGAAAAGCCGTATACCATTTCGGATATGCAGACTGTTCAAGGCGTGTATGTAGTGAACGGTCAGTTTGCACAGTTTAAACGTATTGAAGTAGCAATGACTAATAAAGAATATGCTATTTTAACACAAGATAGGGGAACAAAGCTTAAAGAGTTTGATCAGATTATTTCTAATCCTAAAAACATTAAAGAGGATCAACTTCTCAAGTATATGAATGTTCAAAATGAATAGATAGGTGATAAAATGAAAGAAGCATTAGAGCAAATTAAAGAAGATATTATAAAACATGCTAAGATAAGTGGTAGAAAAAGTGAGGATATTACACTTATTGCGGTTTCAAAAACTTATCCAGCAGAGGCTATTGAAGAGGCTATATCATTAGGGTGTGAGCATTTTGGGGAGAATAAGGTTCAAGAGCTGATGAATAAAGTAGATGTAGTAAAAGGAAATCCAAAGTGGCATTTAATAGGACATCTGCAAACGAATAAAGTAAAATATGTTATAGGTCATGTAGAACTTATTCACTCCGTAGATAGTTTAAAACTTGCTCAGGAAATCGAAAAACAGTCTGCTAAAAAAGGCGTTGTAACTTCTATTTTAATAGAGGTTAATGTGGCAAAGGAAGATTCTAAACATGGCATCTATGTGGAGGATGTTTTAGAGCTTGTAAAGGCAATTGCACAGTTGCCACATGTAAAAATAGAAGGTTTTATGACAGTGGCACCTTTTACAGAAGACCCTGAAGAAAATAGGCCAATCTTTAAAGCCCTTTATGACTTATCAGTTGACATTCAAAAACAAAACATTGATAATATAAGTACAAGTATATTATCTATGGGGATGAGTAATGATTATAAAATCGCAATCGAAGAGGGGGCAACACTCATTCGTATTGGGACAGCACTCTTTGGTGCGCGCGATTACAATAGATAAGAGACAAAGAAATCATCAATTTTGAGGAGGCGTATATAATGAAAGGAATAATGACTAGAATGAAGGACATGATTATGTCTAATGTAGATTTTGAAGATGAAGATGAAGAGTTTGAAGAGGTAGAGCATAAAGTAGAGAGTATACCAAGACCAAGACAACCACTCCCTATGCCACAAGCTCAGCCAAAATTAACACCAATTACTAATGCGGTGCAAGATAAAATGGAAATTCTAAATTTCACAATGTCAAATTATGAGATGACAGGGGAAGTAGCAGCCTATATTAAAAATAAGAAACCTATTATTGTAAATATGAAAAATCTGACACCAGGTGAAGTACAACGTGCTGTAGATTATTTAACAGGTGCATGCTATGCCCTTAATGGATCAGTTGAATGTATTACAGATCAAATTTACATATTTGCACCAGAAAGTGTCAATATTACACCAGAGGTTATTAAACAAAAAAATATTTGGCCAACAGTCTAGAATAAATACGAGGTAGTATATGACATGATAAAATGGACAAGCATAACCAATGAAGAAGAAAAACAATTTTTGAAAACTATAATAGCTTATAATGAAAAATCAGAAAAACAATACCGCATGTTATCCACTTTTTTTTATAATAAAGAATGGATGGACGAGGTACTACATAAATACAATATGCAAAGTGCTTTCAATCAGTATTGTTTCATGGGGGGCTATGAGTATGCCGAAAGGCAAGTGCTTGTCTTTGGTTATGATCAGTCTTATATGGAGATGCCCATTTGTGCACTTAAAGTAACTGTTAAGACAGGAATAGGTAAAACACTTACACACAGGGATTTTTTAGGTGCCTTACTTGGCTTAGGTCTTAAGCGCGAGACTATAGGGGATATTTTACTCAAACCTTTTGGAGCTTATGTCATTGTTATGAAGGAGATGGCGGAGTTTATTTGTTGTCATTTAACTGGAATAGGACGTTATCAAAAGATTACGGTTGAGGAAATTTCATTTTTAGATATGGAAGTAGATCCACCGAGATTTAAAGAATGTCTGACAACAGTTCCATCTTTACGTGTAGACGCTATTTTTGCAGCTGCTTTTGGTTTGAGCAGATCAGAAGTAGTAAGATACTTACAAGGTGATAAAGGTAAAGTGAATGGTATGTTTGTAACAGCTAGTCATCCTATGAAAGTCGGGGATGTAGGGACACTAAGAGGATATGGTAAAATGCGCCTAGGGGCAGTAAATGGTACAACCAAAAAAGATAGACTGCATATTACAATAGAAAAATATATATAGGGGGTTACTCAGAATGTTATCACCAGTAGATATACAAAATAAGGAGTTTAGAAAAGCCAAAGTAGGCGGTTACCATGTAGCAGAAGTTAATGAGTTTCTAGATGAGGTACTTGAAGCTTATCAGCATATTACAAAAGAAAACTATGAACTTAAAGATAAAATTAACATGCTTAATGATAATATTCAATATTATCGTACAATGGAAGCAACTATACAAAATGCGCTCGTATTGGCTGAGAAAACAGCTCAAGATACAAAAACTTTAGCTTATGAAAAGGCAGATCAAATTAAAAAAGATGCTGAGCAAAAAGCAGAGGGTATATTGGATCAGGCGAAAAAAGATATCTATACTTTAAGCAATAAAATCGAAGAGCTCAAAAAGCAATACCTTGCTATGAAAGTTCAAATTAAACAAATGTTACAAGCGCAACTTGAAATTCTAGAACAGCAAAATATTACAGTGTTAACAGATGAAATTAGTGCACCTATTAAATTTGAAGAAGTTAAAGCAGAAGAAGAGGTAGCAATTACAGAAGAAGATGATGAATTTTTCACAAAGGAATTCACTTTTCTTCATGGTGAAGAGGCATAGAGATGAGAAGATTAGAAGCGATGGAGGCTAGACCTTATCCTATTATTTTAACCAGTGATTTTAGCGGCTTAAAAGCAGCTATTAATGAAGTAGCCTGTCCAAGTGCTATCATGATTATTACAGATACCCATGTAGGTCCTCTTTATTTAGCAACTGTTAAGGAAGAATTAGGTGAAGGCATTCCAGTATATGATTATGCCTTTAAGGCAGGTGAAACTTCTAAACATTTAGGTACTATCACTGAAATTTATAATGCTCTTTTAGCGGTTCATATGGACCGAAGTGGCCTTATTATTGCATTAGGGGGCGGTGTTGTAGGTGATATAGCAGGTTTTGTAGCCTCAAGCTACATGAGAGGTATTCCTTTTATTCAGATTCCAACAACTATTGTAGCTCAAAATGATAGTAGTATGGGAGGTAAGGTAGGCGTAGATTATTTAGATCATAAAAATATGGTTGGGGCTTTTTATAATCCTAAGCTTGTTTATACCAATATTAGAACATTAGGAACTTTGCCTGAAAGAGAATTTATTTCGGGACTTGCAGAGGTTTTAAAGCATGCACTTATTAAAAATAAAGCTTTTTATGATTATCTTTTAAAAGAAAAGGATAAAATATTACAACAAGACGATAGAAGTCTTATCGAAATGACATATACCTCTTGTAAGGCAAAGTGTGAAGTTGTAGAGGAAGATGCTAAAGAGTTAGGACTACGAAAAATTTTAAATTTTGGACATACTATTGGTCATGCTTTAGAGACAGAATCTCATTTTAATTTATTACATGGCGAATGTGTAGCATATGGTATGGTTATGTCAGCTTATATAAGTTATGGAAGAGGCTATATAGAAGCATCACATTTAAAAGATGTGGAGTCACTTTGTAGGGCTTATAAATTGCTAGCGCCTTTTGGTGAGTATGATATTCATTCACTTTTACAGCATATTTTATATGATAAGAAGAAAGCTTATGGCAAGGTTTCTTTCATCTTGCTTCAAGCAATTGGGCAGGCATGTATTAAGAATGATGTAACACAAGAAGAAATTGAAGAAGCTATACTCTATGTAAGAAAAACGTGCCAGTAAGCACGTTTTTCTTATGAGTAAGGCTTGAAAGGAGAAAAAGAGATGCGTTTTTTAGCACCTATTAGTGTAGCACTTTTGGTGATTTTGGATCAGCTTACTAAAATAGGTATTGTAGAATATTTTTCTGATCCTAGCAAAGAGAATATTATTTTATGGCCAGGTGTTTTAGAGTTGACTTATGTAGAAAATAGAGGAGCAGCTTTTGGGATGATGCAAGGTAAGGTATGGCTTTTTGTTATCATTACAGCAGCGGTTCTTGTTATGATTGTATGGTACTGGAGACATATTCCACAAGGTAGGACAGGTCATTGGATGAAAGTTGCACTTGTGCTAGTTATGAGTGGTGCTATAGGAAATTTCATTGACAGAGTTTGTTTAAATTATGTACGTGATATGATTTATTTTTCTCTTATTGATTTCCCAGTATTTAATGTGGCAGACATGTGTGTAGTAGTAGGAGTGGTTCTACTCTTCCCTATTTTATTGTTTGGTAATATTGAACAAGAGGAACAAGAATTAATTGACAACGAGGAATAGACAATGAATGAAACATTAGAATTATATGTTAAAGAGAGTGGACAAAGGCTAGATAAATATTTAGGCCAAGTTTTAACGGACTATACACGTTCTTTTTTGCAAAAACAAATAGAAGAAGGTAATATTTTAATTAATGGTATAGTACAGCCAGCACGTTACAAAGTAAAACAAGGTGATTCTATTACAGTAAATATTCCAGAGCCTAAAGAGGTAGATATTATTGCTGAAAATATTCCAATAGAAATTCTTTATGAAGATGATGATCTTATTATTGTCAATAAGACGCAGGATATGGTGGTGCATCCTGCACCGGGTAATTATACAGGGACATTAGTCAATGCACTTCTTTATCATTGTAAAGATGGACTTTCTGGTATTAATGGAGAAGTACGCCCTGGTATTGTACATCGTATTGACAAGGATACATCAGGTATTTTAATGATTGCTAAAAATGATAAAGCCCATTTAGCTTTATCGTCACTTTTAAAAGATCATCATATTACACGTAAATATCATGCTATTGTATATGGAACTTTTAAAGAAAAAGAAGGTATTGTTGAAAAGCCTATTGGCAGATCACCAAAGGACCGTAAGAAAATGGCTATTGTAAGTGATGGACGCTATGCGAAAACACACTATAGAGTTTTAGAGGAATTTGACAAGTTTTCTTACGTAGAACTTACACTGTTTACAGGAAGAACACATCAAATTAGAGTACATTTAGCAAGTATAGGACATCCTATTTTAGGAGATCCTATTTATGGACCTCAAAAATCTATGTGGGGACTTACAAAACAGACTTTACATGCTAAAGTATTAGGATTTGAACACCCAACCACCTCACAATATGTAGAATTTAATAGTGATTTACCAGGCTATTTTCAGACAATACTTGACAGATTAAGAAAGATGTGATAAGGTCAAACTGATAAAATCCTTTAAAGTAGTCCGCGAGGCTAATAAGGATGTACAGATCGGTTAATAGGCCAATTCATATTGCTTAAAAGCAGTATTGAAATATGTATATCTAAAAAGCTTCTTACAGGTGTAGGAAGCTTTTTTATTTTGAGGATTATGGACAAGAGAAGGAGGAAATTTTCATGGCATTTAAAGTATTATTAGATGAACTTGCTATGAATCGTGCACTTACACGTATAGCACATGAAATTCTTGAAGCAAACAAAGGGGCTAAAAATATTATACTTGTGGGAATTGAGACAAGGGGAGTACCTCTTGCGCAAATACTCGCAGACAAAATTAAAATGATTGAAAATGTAGAAGTACCCGTTGAGAAAATTAATATTGCTTTTTACCGTGATGATTTAGAGAAAAAGTATACACAACCTTTAGCTGGGGAAAGCAGTATTCATGATATTAATGACAAAACAGTTATTTTAGTAGATGATGTTATTTATACAGGTCGTACAGTGCGTGCTGCAATGGATGCACTGATGGATTTGGGCAGACCAAGTTATATTAAATTAGCAACGCTTATTGATAGAGGACATAGAGAGCTTCCTATTCGTGCAGATTTTATAGGAAAAAATATTCCTACTTCTAAGAAGGAAATTGTACATGTTAAAATCCAATCAATAGATGGAGAAAGCTGTGTTTTACTAGAAACTAAATAAGAAAATTTAATAAGAGAGAGGGATTGAAGTGGAACAAATTTCAACAGGTAAAAAAGTTATTTTAGGCATGCAGCATGTGCTTGCAATGTTTGGAGCAACAGTACTTGTACCTATGCTGACAGGACTTAATCCAGGTATTGCTATTTTAGCAGCAGGTATAGGTACACTTGTATTTCATTCTGTTACAAAAGGAATTGTACCAGTATTTTTAGGTTCAAGCTTTGCGTTTATTAGTGCTATTAGCCTTGTTTTATCACAATATGGTATTGGTGTTGTGAAAACAGGTATTATTGCAACAGGATTTGTCTATATAATGATGGCAGGTATTATTAAACTTGTAGGGGTAGAAAAGGTTAAATCATTCTTCCCACCGATTGTAGTAGGACCTATGATTATGGTTATTGGCCTTAGATTAAGTCCAACAGCTATTAATATGCTGCGTATTGATAGTACACCAGAGAATCTACTTGCAAATCTTCCAGCTGGTATTCCAGAAGATTTACCAATTGAAGTTATTCAAAATATGGGTATTGTATTACCTTTAGATATGCAAAAAGTATTTGTTGCTCTATTAGTTGTATGTATTGTTATTGCCATCTCTATTTGGGCAAAAGGTTTCTTCAAAATGATTCCTATTTTAATTGCGGTTGTAATGGGATATGTAGTTTGTTTAGTAATGGGAATGATTGATGTAACACCTATTATGGAGGCAAGCTGGATAGGTTTCTCGGAAGAAGCTTTTAGCCAAATAATGACATTGCCAGCCTTTAATCAAGATGCATTAGTAGGAATATTAGCAATAGCACCTATTGCACTCGTTGTATTTATTGAGCATATTGGAGACATTACAACAAATGGTGCGGTTGTAGGAAAAGATTTCTTTAAAAATCCAGGAATTCATAGAACACTTCTAGGTGATGGTTTAGCTACTGTAGCAGCAGGTCTTTTAGGTGGCCCAGCTAATACAACTTATGGTGAAAATACAGGTGTACTTGCTGTTACAAAAGTATATGATCCAAAAATTATTCGTATTGCAGCGCTTTTTGCTGTTGGTTTAAGTTTATGTGGTAAGTTTACAGCACTTGTTAATACCATTCCAGGTGCTGTTATGGGTGGTATTAGTATTGTACTCTTTGGAATGATTGCAGCAGTAGGTGTACGTACACTAGTTGAAGAACAACTTGATTTTAAACATAGCCGTAACTTACTTATTGCAGCTGTTATTTTTGTAGTAGGTATTGGTGTATCTGATGTGCCTATGTGGGGAAATATTACCATTTCAGGACTTGCCATCGCAGCTTTATTTGGTGTAATTCTTAACAAGTTCTTACCACAAGATCTATAATAATTGCTATACTTAAGTAAAAATAGTGTTATACTAATAGGGAGATAAATATCTCCCTATTATTTTTTTGAGAGGGATGAGAAAGTGAAAGCTGAAATACTTGCTGTAGGTAATGAGGTCATTATGGGACATACAGTTAATACAAATGCAAGTTATATTGCAAAACGTCTTAAAGAATACGGCATAGGGGTTAAATACCATATTGCAGTAGGGGATTGTAAAGAGGATATTGAAGAAGCTTTAGCCCATGCATTAAGTCATGCAGAGTATATTTTTATAATAGGTGGACTAGGTCCAACTCAAGATGATCTAACTAAAGAAACAGTATGTCAGTATCTTAAGAAGCCTCTTGTGTTTTATCCTTCTATTTATGAAGGAATTGTAGCCTATTTTGCAAAAACAAATCGTATAACACCAGAAAATAATCGTAAGCAGGCATATTTTCCAGAGGATGCATCTATTTTAGACAATCATAATGGAACAGCTCCAGGATGTATGATTCCAGTAGAAAACAAAAAAATTTTCTTATTACCAGGACCTCCGAATGAACTTATTCCCATATTTAACAATGAAGTCTGTCCCTATTTAGAGAAGGATCTAAAAGAGGTTTATTATACTTTAGATATAAAATGTTTTGGTATAGGAGAAAGTCATCTTGCACAATTAGCAGGAGACCTATTGGGTGAATTTGAAGATACACTAATAGCACCTTATGTAAGTAATTTAGAAGTTATCATTCGTATTTGTACTTGGAAAACAAGTATAGAAGCCGCTAGGCAAGAGGCTGAGCGTTATAAAAATAAGATAGAAGAGCGATTAAGACCTTATATAATTGGTTATAATGAAGAAACGATAGAAGAGAATATTTTGAAACTTCTACAAACTAAGCAATATAGTGTAACAACGGCTGAATCTTGTACAGGAGGATTATTGGCTGGAACATTAGTTAATTGTGGTGGCATTTCGAATTATTTTAAGGAAGGTATAGTTACTTATAGTAATGAAGCCAAGATGAAGTATCTTCATGTTAAGGAAGAGACTTTAAATCAATTTGGCGCAGTAAGTTATGAAATAGCTAAAGAAATGGCAGAGGGTGTAAGACAAACTGCAGGGGCTCATATTGGGCTTGCTACAACAGGCATTGCAGGCCCTGATGGCGGCACAGAGGAAAAACCTGTAGGGCTTGTCTATATAGGTATAGCATTGCCAGGTGAGACTTTTGTTTATGAATTACATTTACAGGGTGATAGGCAATCTATACGGTTGCAGGCAGTCAAACATACACTTTATCAGCTCTATAAAAAACTTAAATAATTAGGACTTGCTATTAGGAAAAAAATTAGTTATAATAAACACAGAACAAATGTTCGATTAGATGAAGAGGTGAGATGATGAATAACGAATCAAAAAAAGCTTTAGATGCAGCTATAGCTCAAATTCAAAAACAATTTGGTAAAGGCTCTATTATGAAGCTAGGAGAAGCAACAGAAACAAGTGTATCTACTTTTCCAACAGGTTCATTAAGTTTAGATATAGCCCTTGGGGTTGGGGGAATGCCACGTGGAAGAATTATTGAGGTATATGGACCTGAGTCTTCCGGTAAAACAACCGTTACACTTCATATGATTGCAGAAGTTCAAAAAATGGGAGGCATTGCAGCCTTTATTGATGCTGAGCATGCATTAGACCCAGCTTATGCTAAAAAATTAGGTGTAAATATTGATGAACTTTATATTTCACAACCAGATAATGGAGAACAAGCTCTTGAAATTGCAGAAACAATGGTACGTTCAGGTGCAATTGATCTTGTTATTGTAGACTCTGTTGCAGCCCTTGTACCACGCGCAGAGATTGAGGGAGATATGGGTGATTCTCATATGGGTCTTCAAGCAAGACTTATGTCACAAGCCCTTAGAAAGCTTACAGGTGTAGTGAATAAATCAAAATGTACAGTAGTCTTTATTAACCAATTACGTGAAAAAGTAGGAATTACTTTCGGAAGTAATGAAACAACTACAGGTGGTCGTGCTCTTAAATTCTATGCATCTGTGCGTTTAGATGTACGTAAAATTGAAACACTTAAACAAAGCAATGAATTTATTGGTAGCCGTACACGTGTAAAAGTTGTTAAAAATAAAGTAGCTCCACCTTTCCAACAAGCAGAATTTGATATTATGTATGGTGAAGGTATTTCTAAAGAAGGTGATGTACTTGACTTAGCAAGTAATATTGATATTGTTAATAAAAGTGGTGCATGGTATTCTTATGGAGATATAAGACTTGGGCAAGGTAGAGAAAATGCTAAAGTATTCCTTAAAGAAAATGAGGATCTTCTTAGAGAGATTGAAATGGCTGTACGTGAACATTATGGTATCAACAAACTGCAAGAAGGAAACTATGATGAGCAAGATGTAGATGCTGAAGAAATGATGTTAGATTTAGAAGATTAATAGTAAAGGATATAACAAGTCGTTTTCATGTTATATCCTTTTTTTATTATATAAAAACTAAATAATGCTACCATAAATACCTAAGCAGCTAAGGAGAAAAACGTTTAGAAATTGAAAAAATTGGGAAGGATTTAAGGGAACTATGAATTATGAAATTACAGCAATTGAAGAACAGAAAAAAGATCCTAACAGATGTTCAGTATTCATTAATGGAGCATTTGGATTTGGACTTTCTAAAAAGGCTGTAGAGCGTTATCAGCTCTGTGTAGGCATGGTATTAGACCAGCCAGCCTATGAGAAGCTTATGGCAGCGCTCCAGTTAGATAAGGCTAAATTTAAGGCATTAGATATGATTAGCAGAGGAAGCAAGAGTGAGAAACAAATGCGTGAAAAACTTATTCAGGCAGAGTATAGTGAATATATTGTAGAGGAAGTTATGCAGTTCTTAAAGAAATATCAGTATATTGACGATGATGCACTTGCTAAAAGATATATAGAATCTAGAAGTCAATATAGCCATAAAAGTTTAAGACAAATTAAAGCAGAACTCTATAGAAAAGGTATTTTAGTGGATCAAGTAAAAGACTACTGTGAAGATACTGAAGAACGAGAAGAAGCTAATATAGAGTATTTTTTAGATAAATTTAGATATGACCCTACATGGGATATTAAACAAAAGCAAAAGATCATTAATCGTCTTTTAACAAGAGGCTTTCAATATAGTCAAGTGGAAAAATGCCTAAGAAAGAGAAATGAAGGCTTTGACGCCTAAGGCGTATGCTTGACAGTGTTTTTAAAAAGTTATACAATTATGTTGTTATTTGCACGTTTTTAGCACAAAAATAGGGAGGTGGTAATATCAGCATGAGTAGTAGTGCCATAATTGGTATAGTTGTGGCAGTAGTAATAATAATTGTAGTTGGAATATTATGCTTTGCAGCAGGCATTCTTTATAGAAAGCGTATAGCAGAGGCTCAAATTGGTTCAGCAGAAGAAAAAGCGCGAAAAGTAATAGATGATGCTATAAAGACTGGGGAAGCTAAAAAGAGAGAAATGCTTTTAGAAGCAAAAGAAGAAAATATTAAAGTTAAAAACGAATTAGACAAAGAAGTTAAAGAACGTAGAGGTGAACTTCATCAGCTTGAAAGACGCTTACTACAAAAAGAAGAGGTACTTGATAAGAAATCTAATCAATTCGAGCAAAAAGAAGAGCAACTTCAGATAAGACTTGATAAAATTGAAAAAACAAAGTTCCAAATTGAAGAGTTAGAGAGAAAACAACTCGAAGAATTAGAACGCATTTCAGGTTTAACTTCAGAAGCTGCTAAACAATATCTATTAAAGACTATTGAAGATGAAGTTAAACATGAATCAGCGCTACTTATTAAAGAAATTGAAGCCAAAGCTAAACTTGAAGCAGATAAAAAAGCAAAAGAAGTACTTACAAATGCTATTCAAAAATGTGCCGCAGACCATGTAGTAGATACAACAGTATCTGTTGTACCATTACCAAACGATGAGATGAAAGGGCGCATTATCGGGCGTGAAGGACGCAATATCCGTACTCTTGAAACACTTACTGGTATTGACTTAATTATTGATGATACACCAGAAGCTGTTATCTTATCAGGATTTGATCCTATCCGTCGTGAAATTGCAAGAATTGCACTTGAGAAACTAATCGTAGATGGCCGTATACACCCTGCACGTATTGAGGAAATGGTTGAAAAAGCACGTAAGGAAGTTGAAGTTCTTATTCGTGAAGAAGGAGAGGCTGCAACTTTTGAAACAGGTGTACATGGTATTCATCCAGAACTTATTAGACTTCTTGGTAAGATGAAATTTAGAACAAGCTATGGTCAAAATGTATTAAGACATTCTATTGAGGTTTCAAACTTAGCAGGTCTTATTGCAGGTGAGCTTGGGCTTGATATTCGCCTTGCAAAACGTGCTGGATTATTACATGATATCGGCAAATCTGTAGATTATGAAGTGGAAGGTTCCCACGTAAGCATTGGTGCAAATCTTTGCCGTAAATATGGTGAAAATGCAGTTGTAGTAAATGCAGTAGAATCTCATCATGGTGATGTAGATCAAGAAACAGCTATTGCTGTTATTGTTCAAGCTGCAGATACCATTTCAGCAGCTCGCCCAGGTGCAAGACGTGAAACACTTGAAACTTATATTAAACGTTTACAAAAATTAGAAGAGATTGCCACATCTTTCAAAGGTGTAGAAAAATCTTTTGCAATCCAAGCTGGACGTGAAGTACGTATTATGGTTGTACCAGAGGAAGTAGATGATGAAGGACTTATTTTATTAGCGCGTGAAGTGACTAAACAAATTGAGAAGGATTTAGAATATCCTGGTCAGATTAAAGTAAGTATTATCAGAGAAACTAGAGCAACTGAATATGCTAAATAGATTAAAGAAGTAGTATAATTTTTATACTACTTCTTTTTTGTGCAAATTTGAGAGTTTTATTAAATGAAAATTCATAAATTAAATCTAATACAATTTAAGAAATGAAGTAAAATAGAGAAATATAAATAAAATTAAGCAGAAAAAAGTATTAAACTTGTAAAATAGAACAAAAATAAAGAGAACTGCATAAAATAATATTAAAAAACATTATGAATTTTAAGATTATATTTCTTGCAAAAGTCTGATAAATAAATTATAATAATCATAAAAATTCAAAATAAACTTAGGTGGTGAAGATATGATATCTAGATTAGCAAGTAGTATAGCACCGTCTTCGACTTTAGCTATTACAGCTAAAGCAAATGCTATGAAAGCAGAAGGTATAGATGTTGTAGGATTTGGGGCGGGAGAGCCAGATTTTGATACACCCGATTATATTAAACAGGCAGCTATTAAAGCTATAGAGGAAGGCTTTACAAAGTATACTGCTGCATCGGGTATTTTAAGTTTAAGAAAGGCTATTGCAAACAAGCTGCAAAAAGAGAATAATGTCGTTTATACACCTGAACAAATTGTAGTGAATAATGGTGCTAAGCACTCTTTAGTAAATACCTTTATGGCTTTGTTAAATCCAGGAGATGAGGTTATTGTACCTGCACCTTTTTGGTTAAGCTATCCTGAAATGATTAAAATGGCTTATGGTATTCCTAAAATTCTTTATACATCTAAGGAGAATGCATATAAATTACAACCTTCAGATCTAGAGGAAGCTATTAGCACTCATACAAAAGCTATTGTAATCAATTCGCCTTCTAATCCTACAGGCGTTGTCTATACACGAGAAGAGCTTAAGGCTTTAGCTGAAGTAGCTGTTAAATATGATTTATGGATTGTATCTGATGAGATTTATGAATACCTTGTATATGAGGAGGCTGAACATACATGTATTGCTTCTTTGTCTGAAGAGATTTATAATCATACAATTACTATTAATGGACTTTCTAAAAGTCATGCTATGACAGGATGGCGCATAGGCTATATTGCTGCTCCTTTAGAAGTTGCAAAAGCAGCTGGGAATATTCAGTCTCATGCTACTTCTAATCCAAACTCTATTGCTCAAAAAGCTGCAGAGGCTGCTCTAGATCTTAGTAAAACTTTTGCTAAAGATATGGTGGAAGTATTCAGAGAGAGAAGAGAAGTTATGTATAAGGGGTTATGTGAGATTGAAGGATTTGATGTGATTAAACCACAAGGTGCTTTCTATTGTTTTATTAATGTCTCTGCTTTATATGGTATGAAGTATGATGATCAAACCATTACGAATGCTGCAGATTTTGCAAAATATCTTTTAGAAAAAGAAAAAGTAGCCATTATACCTTGTCAGGATTTTGGAGCACCTGATTGTATAAGACTTTCCTATGCAATGAGTGAAGAACTTATTCAGAAAGGGCTTTTAAGAATAAAAGATTTCGTAAGTAAATTACAGGCATAGAGTTTTCTCTCTATGTCTTTATTTTTTTAGATAAGATTATGAACAAAATACTAAGAAATTATAAAAATGTTCGATTATGGTTGAGTTTAATAAAAAAATTTCTTATAATAAAAGAGAACTATAAATTGACGGGTAGCAGAAGAAAGGAAGAAGTGCATGAAAGATACTTACTCAAGTCCATTAGCAGGCAGATACGCAAGTCGTGAGATGCTTTATTTATTTTCAGATGATAAAAAGTTTAGAACATGGCGTAAGCTATGGATTACATTAGCAGAAACAGAACAAGAATTAGGTCTTGCTATTACAGATGAACAAATAGAAGAAATGAAAAAATATGAACAAGACATTAATTATGATGTAGCAGATGCATGGGAAAAAAAAGTAAGACATGATGTTATGGCACATGTACATGCGTATGGTGAACAAGCAGAAAAAGCTATGCCAATTATTCATTTAGGGGCTACAAGTTGTTATGTAGGGGACAATACAGATCTTATTATTATGTACGAAGCATTAGAAGTTATTCGTGTTAAAGTACTTAATGTTATGCAAAAGCTTACTGAATTTGCATTAAAATATAAAGGAATGCCAACACTTGGTTTTACACATTTCCAAGCAGCTCAGCTTACAACAGTAGGAAAAAGAGCAACACTATGGCTACAAGAGTTGTGGCTTGATTTACAAGAAATTGATCATTTACTTGCACACAAGAGATTAAGAGGGGCAAAAGGTACAACAGGTACACAAGCAACTTTCTTAACTTTATTTGATGGAGACTTTGAAAAAGTTAAAGCTTTAGATAAACGTATTGCTGAAAAATTAGGTTATGAAGATGTATTCCCTGTAACAGGACAAACTTATTCAAGAAAAGTAGATGCTCAAATTTTAAACGCTTTAAGTCAAGTGGCACAATCTGCTTATAAATTTAGTAATGATATTCGTTTATTACAACACTTAAAAGAAATTGAAGAACCATTTGAAAAAAATCAAATTGGATCATCTGCTATGGCCTATAAACGTAACCCAATGCGTAGTGAGCGTATAAGTGCTTTATCACGTTTTGTAATTTGTGATGCACTTAATCCAGCTATGACTTCCTCAACACAATGGTTTGAAAGAACACTTGATGATAGTGCCAATAAACGTTTATCTGTTTCAGAAGCATTTTTAGCAACAGATGCTATCCTTGAAACTTATTTAAATATTACAGATGGGCTTGTTGTTTATCCGAAAGTTATTGCTACGCATATTCAAAATGAACTACCATTCATGGCTACAGAAGTTATCTTAATGGAAGGTGTTAAACGCGGCGGTGATAGACAAGAACTTCATGAGAAAATCCGCGTGCTTTCTATGGAAGCAGCTTATGAAGTAAAACAAAATGGTAAACCAAATGACCTTATTGAACGTATTCTTGCAGATGGTACATTTAAAATGACAGAAGAAGAATTACGTAGTATTCTAAAACCAGAACTCTTTATTGGATGTGCAAGTATGCAGGTAGATGACTTTATCGGTGAAGTGATTCAACCTATTTTAGATGCCAATGCTGAAGTGTTAGGTAGAGCTGGTGAAGTAAGGGTATAAGTTTTATCAAATAAAATCTATTTAAAAAGGTGTAGAAGCTCTTTGAGCTCTACACCTTTTATGTTTAATAATCTTAATAGAACTTAAGGCGATTAATAGAATGAAAATGATAAAAAGAATCATACCAATAATAAGCAATATGATTAGGACTCCTTAGATAGATAAGCTTCATCTTTTTTGGGGGTAACAACAAGTCTCACGCCTCTAATTTCTTGAATAATAACAGTAGCACCTTTTTCAATAGAAGTGTTATCTAAGGTAATAGCACTCCAAATTTCACCATCTAGTTTTACTTGGCCTACTCCACATGTAGAAGAGGTGATAGCTTCTAGAACAATTCCTTTTTTACCTATGAGTGCATCAATATTGGTGGGAATAGAATTTTTATGTGAAAATTGGGTCGTAAAACGCTTGGTTAAAGTAATAAGTAGAATAAAGGACACAATCAGGAAGACGCCTAATTGAATAGGAATACTAGAAGTAAATAAAGAAGTAATAAGACTTGCAAAAGCACCTACGCAGAACCACATAAGAAAGAATCCACTGTAGGCTATTTCAGCAATAGCAAAAGCAATGCCTATAACTAACCATAGCAACCACATAAAATCACTCCTTTCTTTTAAGCCATACAATGTTATAATAAAGAGAGTATGAGCTTACAAAATATTACATTATGATTATATCATAGTAATTTGAATATTTTAAATAAAACTTGAGAAATGAGGAATAAAGATGAACAATTTTGGATTTATTGGCGCAGGCAATATGGGGAGTGCAATGATTAATGCTATTGCTAGAAAATTTGAAGAGGCTATCTGTGTTTATGATGTAGATAGTAGACAATATGAAAAGTTTACAGAAAATAATATTTGCAAGTGTGAAGATATTGAAACTTTAGTAGAAAAGTCTACATATATTGTTTTAACGATTAAGCCTCAATACTATAAAGGTGTATGTGAGCAAATTAAAGATTTATTAACACCAGAGCATGTTATTATTACCGTGGCACCAGGATTTAGTATTGAAGAAGTGAAAAATCTTTTAAATGGACATAAGAAAGTTGTACGTACTATGCCAAATACACCAGCTTTAGTAGGAGAAGGTGTTACAGCTTTATGCTATGATGGACAAATGATAGAAGGAAATGAAGCAAAAGTTATTGAGGAGCGATTTGGAGCTTTTGGTAAATCTTTTAAGGTAGAAGAACATCAGATGAATGCTATCGTAGCCTTATCAGGCTCATCTCCAGCCTACGGTTATCTTTTTATTGAAGCGATGGCAGATGCAGCAGTTAAATTTGGTATTCCAAGACCAATGGCATATGAAATGGCGGCACGTTCTATTAAAGGGGCTTGTGAAATGGTTATAGAAACTAAAGAGCATCCAGGTACACTAAAAGATGCTGTTACTTCTCCAGGAGGAACTACTATAGAAGCTGTAGCTAAATTAGAGGAGACAGGTTTTAGACACAGTGTCATTAGTAGTATGACTGCATGTTATGAAAAAGCAGAAAAGATGAGTCAGAAAAAATAAAGAGGAGAGGATTAGATGAGCGCAAAGCGTATAGGGAGAGAAGAAATTTATAAAGGTAAAATATTTACAGTAGTACAAGATGAAATTGAATTTGAAGATGGAAATAGGGCAAAATGGGATTTGGTCATGCATAATGGGGCTTGTGCTATTGTACCACTTACAAAAGATCTAGAAGTCATTTTAGTTAAGCAATATAGAAATGCAGAAAATGGAGATGTCTTAGAAATACCAGCAGGTAAGCTTGAAAAGGGAGAAGAACCTTTAACATGTGCGAAAAGAGAACTAGAGGAAGAAATTGGCTATAGAGCAGGAGCTATCGAAAAAATATGTGCTATGTATACAGCAGTAGGATTTAGTAATGAAAAGCTCCATCTTTATATAGCAACCGAGCTTGTGAAAAGCAAACAAAGCTTAGATGAAGATGAATATATTGAACTTGTAACCTATCCGCTTGAAGAAGCGATTAAGATGATTTTTACAGGAGAAATTAAAGATAGTAAAACCATAGTAGGATTATTGGCTGTTAAAGAATTTTTAAGAAAGACGTTCTAATCTATTTGAATACTTCATACCTTAATAATAGGACAAACCTATAGAAAGAGGGGGAGTGTTTGAAAAAGTATTATCATCTATTTTTACGAGGTGTTATAGGGGAAACCCTTTTCTGGCTTGTACTGTTTTTAATTGGCCTTGTAGCGGGAAGTTTATATAGCATTTCATTAAAGAATCAGACAGAACTGTTTTTTGTACTAAATCAAATAACTATGACGCCTTTATCTCATAAAGGAAATGAGTGGGCTCTATTAAAGGAATCAATAGGGATACATCTTATACAGCTCATAGGTATGTGGCTAGGGGGATTATCAAAGCTTACGTTTATCATTAGCCTGTTGATATTCCTGGGCATTTCATTTAGTTATGGTTTTTCTGTAACAAGTTTCTTTTTGTTATATGGAATGAAGGGGATTTGGGTGAACTTACTTCTTTTCGGGCTCCAGGGACTTATTATTGTTTTTATGGGAATGTATATTGGAGAGCATAGTTTAAGGTATCAGCAAAAGGGAAAAGAGCATTATTTAAAACCCTATTTAAATGTACTAGGTTTTGCCTGTATCAGTATAGGGATAGTGAGTTTGGTAGATACTTATATTCAGCCTATGCTACAAACACTTATTTATAGAATTTTATAAGAGATAAAATTTAAATAGCTTATAGCGTTATGCTTTAAATGTATTTTGACATAATGCTATAAGCTATTTTTAAATAATATAATATTATTCTTGTTGATAGTTATAGTTTATAGGGTAAATCCTATAAAAGATAGATAAGCTTAGTATACAATGAATACATTCAAATGAAAGATTCTATAATGGAATTAGAAAGATTTCACAGCTTTCTGAATTACACTTGTCGTAAACTTATATGACATTATTCTAGCTATTTTAACAGGAAAATCATAAAATCTAATTTAATGTATTGTCTTACAACATAGAGTATGGTATAATTCAATGCGAAAATAAAACACACACATAGTATGGTGCAAAAAGGTGCTGAATAAGTCTTTTGCATAAAGACTATGTGGAGGTATAACCAGGAGGAAATAACATGAGCGTAATTTCAATGAAACAACTTTTAGAAGCAGGTGTTCATTTCGGACATCAAACAAGAAGATGGAACCCAAAAATGAAAGAATACATCTTCACAGAAAGAAATGGCATCTACATCATCGACCTTCAAAAAACAGCTAAAAAAATCGATGAAGCTTATGCTGCAATTCGTCAAGTAGCTGAAGAAGGCGGAAAAGTATTATTCGTAGGTACTAAAAAACAAGCTCAAGAATCAATCAAATCAGAAGCAGAACGCAGTGGTATGTACTATGTTAACCAAAGATGGTTAGGTGGTATGCTTACAAACTTCTCAACAATTAAAAGCCGTGTTGCTAGACTTAAACAATTAGAAGAAATGGAACAAGACGGTACATTCGAAGTACTTCCTAAAAAAGAAGTAATTGAACTTCGTAAAGAAATGGACAAACTTGAAAAGAACTTAGGTGGTATCAAAGAAATGAAACAATTACCAGACCTTATGTTCGTAGTTGATCCAAGAAAAGAAAAAATCGCTATTCAAGAAGCTCACATCTTAGGAATTCCAGTAGTAGCTATCGTTGATACTAACTGTGATCCAGAAGAAGTTGATTATGTAATCCCAGGTAACGATGATGCTATTCGTGCGGTTAAATTAATCGTAGCTAAAATGGCTGATGCAATTATAGAGACAAATCAAGGTGAAATCTTTGAAGCAAACGCAGAAGAAGAAACAGAAGCAAACAGCGAAGAAGTTATCGCTGAATAATTAATCTGGAGGTAATGTACAATGGCTATTACAGCTGCTATGGTAAAAGAGTTACGTGAAAGAACTGGCGCAGGTATGATGGACTGCAAAAACGTATTAAATGAAGTTGATGGCGATATGGAAAGAGCTATCGAAGTATTACGCGAAAAAGGTTTAGCAAAAGCTGCTAAAAAAGCTGGTCGCGTTGCTGCTGAAGGTCTTGTTAAAGAAATGATTTCTGCTGATCATAAAACAGCTGCTTTAGTTGAAATCAACTCAGAAACAGACTTCGTTGCTAAAAACGAACAATTCGTTACTTTCGTAAATCAAGTAGCAGAAATGGTACTTAACAACGAAGTAAATGATGTAGAAGCATTAAAGGCTCTTCCATGGTGTGAAGATGCATCTAAAACAGTTGGTGATGTTTTAACAGAAAAAATCGCTACAATTGGTGAAAACTTAACACTTCGTCGTATTGCTCGTATGACAACAGATGGTGTATTTGCTGCTTATACACATGGTGGTGGTAAAATTATCGCTGTAGTTGAAATGGGCGCTGAAGGCGAAAAAGCTCTTGAAGTAGGACGTAACGTTGCAATGCAAATTGCAGCTGTTAACCCAGAATACATCAGAACAGAAGATGTGTCTGCTGAAAAACAAGAAAAAGAAAAAGAAATCTTAATGCACCAAGCACTTAATGAAAACCCAGGTAAACCTGAAAACATCATTGAGAAAATGGTAATTGGTAGATTAAATAAACAACTTAAAGAAATCTGCTTACTTGAACAAGAATATGTTAAAGATCCAGATTTCACAGTTGGTAAATATGTTGCAGCTGAACTTGGCAATGCTGATGTAGTTAAAGCTTTCGTACGTTTCGAAACTGGCGAAGGTATCGAAAAAGTAGAAGAAAACTTTGCTGAAGAAGTTGCTAAACAAATGGCTGGAAACTAATAAGAGTAACATATAGGGGGCACATGGTGTCCCCTTTTTTACAGCGTAGACGCCATGAAAATACTTAATTATTTTTATTTACGTCTAGAAATAAGAAGAATTTTGTGGTAGAGTATTCATAGCAGGAAGGTGAATGTAATGCAAAAATATAACCGTGTACTTGTTAAGTTAAGTGGTGAAGCGTTAGCAGGAGACAAGCAAAGAGGTTTTGATCATGAGGTTATTACACGTGTAGTTGGCGAACTTAAACAACTTGTTCAAAATGGAATAGAAGTATGTGTTGTAATTGGTGGCGGAAACTTCTGGAGAGGCCGTACAAGTGGAGATATGGATCGTACAAAAGCTGACCAAATTGGGATGTTGGCAACAATTATGAATGCCATTTATGTTGCAGATGTATGTCGTAGTGAAGGTATTGAATCCGTAGTTCAAACACCATTTGCAGTAGGAAACATGACTGAACTTTTCTCAAAAGATAGCGCTCTTCTACATATGAAACAAGGAAGAATCGTTTTCTTTGCAGGCGGAACAGGACATCCTTATTTCTCTACAGATACAGGTGCAGCACTTAAAGGCTGTGAAGTAGAAGTAGGAGCACTTCTTTTTGCTAAAAATATTGACGGTGTATATGATAGCGATCCAAAGCTTAATCCAGAAGCTAAAAAATATGAGCGTCTTTCATGTCAAGAAATGTTAGCTAAAAACTTAAAAGCAATTGACGCTGCCGCGGCAACTTTATGTATTGATCAAAAGCTTCCAGTTATCGTATTTGATTTAGATACACCAGGGGGTATTTTAAAAGCTGCAGCAGGTGAACCAATAGGCACCACCATTTATGTGGAATAACTTATAGGAGGATATTTTATGAATCAACAATTAAACAAATATCAAGACAAAATGCAAAAAACTATCAATAGCCTTTTAGATGAGTTTAACACAATTAGAGCAGGGAGAGCGAATCCACACGTTTTAGATCGTATCTCTGTAGATTACTATGGCGCACCAACACCAGTTGTGCAAGTAGGTAACGTAAGTGTTCCAGAACCACGTATCCTTATGATTCAACCATGGGATGCTACATTACTTAAAGCAATTGAAAAAGCAATTAATGAATCTGACTTAGGTATTAACCCATCTAATGATGGTAAAGTTATTCGTCTTGTATTCCCTGAGCTTACAGAGGAACGCAGAAAAGAACTTACTAAAGAAACTAAGAAAAAAGGCGAAAATGCTAAAGTTGCTATTCGTAATATTCGTCGTGAAGCGTTAGATGCATTCAAAAAAATGCAAAAAGCTAATGAAATGACAGAAGATGAATATAATACAATAGAAAATGGCGTGCAAAAATTAACGGATAAATTTGTTGAAGAAATTGATCGTCATATTGAGAATAAAAATAAAGAAATTTTATCTGTTTAATCATTTAAAACTCCTCAATATGAGGGGTTTTATTGTTTTTTAGGAGGCATTATGATAGAGAAAAACAAATTACCTAGACATGTTGCAATTATTATGGATGGAAATGGGAGATGGGCTAAAGAACGTGGATTCTCCCGTAATGAAGGTCATAAAAAAGGAAGTGAAGTTGTAAAAAAGATTACGAACTATGCTGAAAAATTAGGTATAGAATATTTAACAGTATATGCCTTTTCAACTGAAAATTGGAAGAGACCACAAGATGAAGTAGATGGCTTAATGAATCTCTTACGCCGATATTTAAAAAATCATATAAAAGATACCAAAAAGAATAATGCCAAGTTTAGAGTAATTGGAGATCGTATAGGGTTACCGCAAGATATTCAAAACCAGATTGAAGAGCTGGAGGGGCTAACAAAAGATAAATCAGGTATTTGTATTAATATTGCCATTAATTATGGGGGAAGAGATGAAATCATTAGAGCATGTAGACACATGATAGAAGCTCGTGTAGAACCAAATGCTTTAAATGAGGAATTATTTGAAAGTTTTCTAGATACGAAAGGGATACCAGATCCAGATTTAATGATTCGAACAAGTGGAGAAATGAGAACAAGTAATTATTTACCATGGCAGCTTGCTTATAGTGAATTTTACTTTACACCTTGTTTATGGCCAGATTTTACAACCAAAGAATTTGATAAAGCATTAGAAGAATACAGTAACCGAAAAAGACGCTTTGGTAAAAGTGAATAGGAGGAACTCACGTGCTTAAAAGAGTTTTAACAGGTGTTATAGGTATACCACTTGTTATTTTAATAATGATTCTAGGAAATCCACTTTTACAAATTATGGGGTGTATCGTAGCACTGATTGGTGTCTATGAGTTTTATGATGTGATAAAAAAACAGTATCATCCTATTGATTGGATAGGATATGGTGTAACTATAATCTTTTTCTTAAATCATAGGGGGATTATGGAGCATTTCGCTCTATTTATAAGTTTAGTCATTATGGGATTACTGATTTTTATGGTATGTACTTATCCTAAATATAATATTGTGGATTTAGCACTTACCCTCTTTGCGCCTTTATATGTAGGACTTTTAATAAGTTTTGTAATCCTCTTACGCGAAGCGGAGTATGGACAATTTTTCGTGTGGCTTATTTTTATTAGTGCATGGGGAAGCGACACGTGTGCTTACTTTACAGGTAGCCTAATTGGAAAGCATAAATTAGCGCCTGTATTGAGTCCTAAGAAAACAGTTGAAGGTGCTATTGGTGGGGCAGTAGGAGCAGGACTTTTAGCAGTAGTTTATACCTATATTTATACATTGTTTGCAATTCCATATATGCGTGAAAATATGTTGCTCATAGTAGGAATAGTGGTAGTAAGTGCTATACTTTCTCAATTTGGTGACTTAGCAGCTTCAGCTATAAAGCGTACATTAGGCGTTAAAGATTTTGGATATATTTTTCCAGGTCATGGTGGTGTATTAGATCGTTTTGATAGTATTTTATTTGTAGCACCTTTTATTGTGATTGCATTGCAATTTATTTCAGAATTTAAGATGATTGCATAGATAGGAGTTTAAATCGTGAGAACAAGAAAAATTGCCTTATTAGGCTCAACAGGTTCTATAGGAACACAGACACTCGATGTAGTCAGTCATGATGAACACATAGAAGTAGTGGGGCTGAGTGCACATCGTAATATAGATTTGTTAGAAGAACAAATTAAAAAATATCATCCTAAAGTAGTTTGTGTAATGGATGAAACAAAAGCGCAAGAATTAAGTAGAAGAATGGCTAGTCAAAATCTTGCTGTTGAAGTAACCTGCGGCATGGAGGGGCTTATTGCAGTAGCAACTTTAGAGGAAGCAGAAGTTGTTGTAACTGCTGTAGTAGGCATGATTGGTCTGCTCCCTACACTGGAAGCTATTAAAAAAGGTAAAATTATTGCTCTTGCTAACAAAGAAACTTTAGTAACAGCAGGGGACCTTGTAATGGAGACAGCTAAAGCTTATAATGTACCCATTTTACCTGTGGATAGTGAGCATAGTGCCATTTTTCAATGTTTAAGAGGTAATAGTCATCAGACCGTTTCACGTCTTATTCTAACAGCTTCGGGTGGGCCTTTTAGAGATTATACAAAAGACATGCTTCAAAATGTAACGGTTGAAGCGGCTTTAAAACATCCTAACTGGAGTATGGGAAGTAAAATTACTATTGATTCAGCTAGTTTAATGAATAAAGGACTTGAAGTTATTGAAGCTAAACATTTATTTGATGTTTCTTTAAGTCAGATTGATGTCGTTGTACACAAGGAAAGTATTATTCATTCCATGGTAGAGTACATAGATGGCTCAACAATCGCTCAGCTTGGTATGCCAGATATGAGACATCCTATTGCCTATGCCCTATATTATCCAGAACGTACTATGACATCTTATATACCTAAATTAGATTTTACTAAAATGAGTAATCTTTCTTTTGAAGCACCTAAAAAAGACTTATTCCCTTGCTTGCAGCTTGCTTATGATGCTTTAGAGATAGGTGGCACTATGCCAGCTGTTTTAAATGCAGCTAATGAAGTTGCTGTAGAGGCATTTCTTCAGAGAGAAATAAGCTTCTTGCAAATTCCTGAAATGATTCATGAAGTTATGAATCGCCACATATGTATAAGTAAGCCAAGCCTTGAAGAAATTCTAGAGATAGATAAATGGGCAAGGGTATACAGTAGACAGGAGGTTGCAAAACTGTGAGTAAAATCATAATGATTGTATTAATGTTTGCACTTATTATTTTGATTCATGAACTTGGACATTTTTTAGCAGCACGTTTTTTTAAAGTACGAGTTAATGAATTTGCTATAGGAATGGGGCCTAAGCTCTTTAGCAAGCAAAAGGGTGAAACTTTATATTCTATACGTGCACTCCCTTTAGGTGGATTTTGTAGTATAGAAGGAGAGTCCGGAGACTCTTATGAAGAAAATTCTATGATGACTAAACAACCATGGCAAAAATTCATTATTTTCATAGCTGGAGCAGTAATGAACTTTTTACTTGCATGGCTGATTTTTACTGTTATTATTGGCTATTTAGGGTATAGTACCAATGAAATTAGAGTTGTTCAAGAAGGTTTGCCGGCTTATGAAGCAGGTTTAGAAGCAGGAGACCGTATTATTGCTGTAGATGGGAATAAGACAGAGGATTTAGAGGATATACTAAATCAAGTAAGTGATCCACATAAAAGCTATGCCTTTACTATTGAGAAAAGTAATGGTGCGAAGCAGGATATCAATCTGACGCCTCAAATTATGGAAGATAATACAGCTAAATTTGGATTTTCAACTACCAGTGCACATACAAACATAGGACGTATGATTGTAGATGGATTTAAGACTAACTTTGTGATGGTGAAACAAGTTTTCCAAAGTTTTATTGATCTTATTACAGGAAAGCTAGGCGCAGACCAGCTAGCAGGGATTGTAGGTGTTGTACAGATTACTTCTGACGTATGGAATGAAGGAATGAAAGAAAGTTTTACAGCGGCATTTATGAATTTGTTATATGTAGCCGGTATACTTTCAGCAAACTTATGTGTCTTTAATTTACTACCTCTTCCAGCCTTAGATGGTGGACGTATCGTCTTTACTTTAATTGAAATGATTAGACGTAAACCAGTTGACCCAGAAAAAGAGGGGATGGTACACTTTATTGGATTCGTTCTTTTAATGGGGCTTATGGTATTTGTACTTTATAATGATATAATGAGGATTTTTGGATGATGTATACAAGAAATGAAACAAAAATAATTAATATTGGTGGTGTTCAAATAGGAGGAGGCAATCCTATAGCTATCCAATCTATGACGAATACCAAAACACATGACGTAGAAGCAACAGTTAATCAAATCCTTAAACTTGAGGAAGCAGGATGTGAAATTGTTAGAGTAGCAGTGCCAGATGAGCAGGCTGCTCGAGCTATTTCAGATATTACAAAACGCATTCATATTCCACTTGTTGCGGATATACATTTTGATTATAGACTAGCTTTGATGGCTATTGAAAATGGTGTACAAAAGCTTAGAATTAATCCAGGTAACATTGGAAATAGTGAGCGTGTACAAAAGGTTGTAGAAAAGGCTAAGGCGTATCATATTCCAATACGTATTGGTGTGAATTCAGGCTCTGTAGAAAAAGTATTACTTGAGCAATATGGTGGGGTCTGTGCAGCTGCTATGGTAGAGAGTGCTAAGAAACATATTGATTTATTAGAAGGTATGGATTTTACCGATATTGTAGTATCTCTTAAAGCTTCGACGATTCCTCTTGCAATAGAAGCTTATACATTATTTGCTAAGAAATATGCTTATCCTTTACATGTAGGGATTACGGAAGCTGGGACACTTTATAGAGGGACAGTGAAATCATCAGCTGGACTTGGTGCTATTTTATCAAGAGATATCGGTGATACGATACGTGTTTCACTCTCAGATGATCCAGTTCAAGAAATTGAATGTGCAAGGGCAGTATTACAATCTTTGGAACTTAGACAATTTGGTGTAGAGATTATCTCTTGTCCAACTTGTGGTAGAACAAATGTCGATTTAATTGGACTTGCTAAACAAGTAGAAGAACGTACTAAACATATTACAAAGCCTCTTAAGATTGCAGTAATGGGTTGTGCAGTAAATGGGCCAGGAGAAGCTAAGGAAGCAGATATTGGTGTTGCGGGAGGCAGAGGCGAAGGACTTATCTTTAAAAAAGGTGAGATTGTACGTAAAGTGAAAGAAAATGAACTACTAGAAGTGTTTATGCAGGAACTTAATCAGATTCTTTGAATAGAGTCTTGATTTTTAGTATAAAACGTATTATACTTTTTGTAGTATATATTGATGCGACTAGAAAGAGTGGGTAATTTGCCCACTCTTTCTATATGCATGGATGAATTGTTTATAACTTAAATGAATAGTTCATCTAGAATAAGCAAAACTATTTGTATGAGAGGATGAGCGCAAATGAACAAAAAACAAATAGTCGATGAAGTAACTAATTACCTTGAACCTATTCTTGCAAAGTTCAACTTTGAATTAGTTGATGTAGAGTTTGTAAAAGAAGGTCCTTCTTATTTTTTAAGAATCTATATTGATAAAGAGGGCGGCGTTACTATTGAAGACTGCCGTATAACAAGTCGTGCCATTGAAGAAGTATTAGATGAAAAAGATATTATTGAGCCAGCTTATATGTTAGAGGTAAGTTCACCAGGTCTTGATCGTGTACTAAAAAAAGATAAAGATTTTGAACGCTTTAATGGTCATGTTGTAGATGTAAAACTTTACACACCAATTAATAAACAAAAAATGATTCAAGGAGAGCTTGTTTCAAAAACAGAAGAAACTCTTACACTTTGTGATGAGGATGGAGAAACAATCGAAATCCCAATGAAAAATGTTGTAGTCGTAAGACTTGCTATACTATTTTAAATGTAAAATGCACTAGAGGAGGATTATAATGAATCAGGAATTTATTATGGCAATTGATCAAATTGCGAAATCTAAAGGAATTAATAGAGATAAGCTATTTGATGCCATTCGACAATCTATAGAGGCAGCTTGTAAAAAACACTTTGGAAGTGTAGGGGCAGTTAAACCAATTATTCGTGTAGACATTAATGAAGAAACTGGTGATGTAAAAGTCTATGCAGTGAAAAAAGTTGTTGAAGATGACGAAGTAGATGTAGATATTGCTGAAATTGGTGTATCAGAAGCTAAAAAAATCAATCCAGTTATTGATGTTGAAGACGTTATTGATGTTGAAATTACACCTAGAAACTTTGGACGTATTGCAGCTCAAAATGCTAAGCAAGTTGTTATTCAAAAAATTAAAGAAGCAGAACGTGAAATGGTTTATGATGAATACAGTGTTAAGCTTAATGATATCATTAAAGGAACTGTAATGAGAAAAGAAAAAAATGGTTTTATTGTTCAACTTGACCATACAGAAGCTTCTCTTCCTCTTACAGAAGCTATCCCAGGTGAAACTTTTGAGACTGAAATGGGTGGTGAAGATCATACGACACAAAGAGCTTTCTACTTATTAAATGTAAAAGACTTTAACAAAAATGAGCAAAAAATGGATGGTAAATCAAAGGGTGGCGCACAAGTTATTGTTTCTCGTACACATCCAGATTTAGTAAAACGTCTCTTTGAACAAGAAGTTGTTGAAATTAAAGAAGGCGTTGTCGTTATTAAGAGTATTGCAAGAGAAGCAGGTTCTCGTACAAAGATTGCTGTTCACTCAAATGATCCTGTAGTTGATCCAGTAGGGGCTTGTGTAGGTGAAAAAGGTAAACGTATCAGTCTTGTAGTAGATGAACTTAATGGTGAAAAGATTGACGTTGTACGTTGGAGTGAAGATCCAAAAGAATTTATTGAAGCGGCGCTTAGTCCAGCTAAAGTTCTTGAAGTATCACTTGAAGAAGTAGAAACTGAAAGAGGCATTGAAAGAAGTGCAAAGGTTATCGTACCAGAAAACATCTTAACTTTAGCAATTGGTAAAGGTGGTCAAAATGTACGCTTAGCAGCAAAACTTACTGGATGGAAAATTGACATTAAAAGTACACCTGTAGAAAATACAGAGGAGTAATGCCAATGAAAACAAGAAAGATTCCTTTACGTAAATGCACAGGTTGTGGTGAAATGAAAGATAAACGCGAGATGGTTCGTATTGTAAGAGATAGTGAGGGGAACTATTCATTAGATTTTACAGGGAAAAAACCAGGTAGAGGTGCATATATCTGTAAGCAAATAGAATGCCTAAATCAAGCAGAGAAAAATAAAGGACTAGAACGTTCATTTAAGACAAACGTAGGCAAAGAAATCTATAATGATTTAAGAAATGAGTTTAAAGCAAATGAATGATCAAAGAGTTTATCAATTAATCGGATTATGCCAAAAGGCACGTAAATTAATATCAGGTGAATTTGCAGTTAAGCAGGCTGTATTAAGTGAAACTGTTAAGCTTGTTATTATAACAGAAGATGCTTCTGCGAATACAACAAAACTCTTTAATGATAAATGTAATTATAGAAATATTCCTTGCATTAAGTGGGGAGATCGTTTCGAGCTGGGCAAAATGCTTGGAAAAGAAACTCGCGTTGTAATAGGAATAGTAGATGATAAACTAGCGGAGAAGATAGCAACTATGATAAAAAGTGATGGATAAAAAGTAAAGTAATACGGAGGTGGATTCATGTCAAAAGTTAGAGTTTATGAAATAGCAAAGAAGCTTAATATTAGTACAAAAGAAATCCTTGATCAATTAAAGGAATATGGTTTTGACGTACATAGCCATATGAGTTCCTTACAAGATGAAGAAGTGAAACTCATTATTGACTACTATAATCAAGATAAACCTAAAAATCAAATAATCCATGAGGTTAATACTACCGAAAAAACTGAGCCACCAACTGAACTGATTATACAACAAAAAGAGGCTAACTTTTCAAAAGCTCCTGAAGTAGAGCGACGTATGCCAGATTTAACACATCATAAGAAATCAACAAAAAGTAAAAATAAAAAGAAAAATAAAAAAGCGGAAAAAGCAGAAAAGGCAGGAAATATGGGACAACAAACTAACTTAGGGAATGATACGATGATTACAGAAGACGATATTAAAGTAATTGAAATACCAGCATCTATTAGCGTAAGAGATTTAGCTGATAAAATGGGTATTGCTGCAATTGAAATTATTAAATGTTTAATGAAAAAAGGCAAGATGGCTACAATTAATCAAGAAATTGATTTTGAACTTGCAAGTCAGGTAGCAGAAGAATTCGAAGTAATTGTAGAACTTGAAGAAGAGAAAGATTTACTTGAAGAAATCTTTAAAGAAGTAGAAGATAAAGAGGAAGATTTAGAAGCAAGACCACCAGTTGTAGTTGTAATGGGTCACGTTGACCATGGTAAAACATCTTTATTAGATGCAATTCGTTCAACACATGTTACATCAAGAGAAGCAGGTGGTATTACACAACATATCGGTGCTTCAACAGTAACTTTAAATGGTAAGAAAATTACTTTCCTTGATACACCTGGGCATGAGGCATTCACAGCAATGCGTATGAGAGGTGCTCAGGTAACAGATATTGCTATCTTAGTAGTAGCAGCAGATGATGGGGTAATGCCTCAAACAATCGAAGCGATTAACCATGCTCGAGCAGCAGGTGTTGAAATTATCGTTGCAGTCAATAAAATGGATAAACCAGGTGCAAACCCTGATCGTGTTAAACAAGAATTAGCAGATCAAGGCTTACTTGTTGAAGACTGGGGCGGTGATACAATCTGTGTACCAGTATCAGCACTTAAAGGGGAAGGTCTTGATACCCTTCTTGAAATGATTTTATTAGTAGCTGAAATGAATGATTACAAATCAAATCCAAACTGTAAAGCACGTGGTACTATTGTAGAAGCACAACTTGATAAAGGACGTGGTCCAGTAGCAACTGTACTTGTTCAACGTGGTACTTTAAAAGTAGGTGACCCAGTTGTTGCAGGTACAGCATATGGTAGAATCCGTGCTATGGTAGATGACAAAGGTCGCCAAGTGAAGAAAGCTGGTCCATCTACACCAGTTGAAATTTTAGGTTTATCAGAAGTTCCAGTAGCAGGCGATATGTTCTATGTTGCAAATAGCGATAAACAAGCACGTCAAGCTGCTGAGAAAGTAAAAGCACAAGGACGTTTACAAATTCTTGGACAATCTCAACAAAAAGTATCTTTAGATGATTTATTCAATCAAATTCAAGAAGGGCAAGTAAAAGATCTTAATATTATTGTTAAAGCGGACGTTCAAGGTTCAGTTGAAGCTGTTAAACAAAGTTTAGAACGTCTTTCAAATGAAGAAGTACGTATCCGCATTATTCATGGTGCAGTAGGTGCTATTACAGAGTCTGACCTTATGCTTGCATCTGCATCAGGAGCAATCATCATTGGTTTCAATGTTAGACCAGATGCTGCAACAAAGGCTATTGCAGATAGAGAAGAAATCGATATTAGACTTTACCGTGTTATCTACAATGCAATTGAGGATATTAAAGCAGCTATGAAAGGTATGCTTGATCCAGAATTCGTTGAAAAAGTAACAGGACATATTGAAATCCGTCAAACATTCAAAGTATCTGGTGTAGGAACAGTTGGTGGTGGATATGTATTAGATGGTAAAGTTGCTCGTCATAGTGGTATCCGTATTGTACGTGATGGTATTGTTGTTTACGAAGGTAAACTTGCATCTCTTAAACGTTTCAAAGATGACGTTAAAGAAGTTAACACAGGCTATGAATGTGGTGTTATGTTTGAACGTTTTAATGATATTAAAGAAGGCGATATAGCAGAAGCCTTTATTATGGAAGAAGTTCCAAGATAGGAGGTGGCATAATGGCCAGTCAACGTATTATTAAAATTAACGAAGCAATTCGCAAAGAATTATCAGAACTTGTACGCTCAGAAATCAAAGATCCTCGTGTATCTGGTGCTATGATTTCTGTTGTTGATGTGGATACAACAAATGATTTAAAGTTTGCTAAAGTATTTATTAGCGTACTAGAAGAAAGCAAAAAAGAAGATGTCCTTGTAGGACTTAATGCGGCAGGAGGTTTTTTACGTAAAGAGATTGCAAGACGCATTAACTTACGTAATACCCCACAGCTGATCTTTAAATTAGATGAAACTATTGCTTATGGTATGAAAATGTCTAAGATGATTGATGATGTCTTAAAGGATAGTGAGAGTAATGAACTTTAAAGCTATTCTTGAAGTGATAAAAAATGCTAACTCTATAGTAATAAGTGCACACACTAACCCCGATGGCGATGCTATCGGGGCTATGGTGGCTATGGGCCATCTTTGTGCTTACTATAAAAAAAGTTATACCGTTTTATTAGAGCAATCTTCCAAGGCTTTTAGTTATCTTTTAAAAGGGTGTCATTATGCATTTGATTTAAAAGACACGGTAGATACTTTTATTGCTTTAGATTGTGGAAATTTAGAACGCTTAGTAGGTTATGATGCTTATTTTGATAAGGCTCAACATACTATTAATATTGATCATCATATAAGTAATACAAAGTTTGCTCAGTATAATTATGTAGATGCAGAAGCTTCTTCTACAAGTGAACTCATCTATAGGCTTATTAAAGAGGGAAATATACCTGTAAATGTAGAAATAGCTAAGGCGCTTTATACAGGTCTTTTAACAGACACAGGTGGCTTTAGGCATTCTTGTACGTGTCCCAGCACACTTTTAGCAGTAGCAGAGCTTATTCAATTCCCTTTTAATTTTAGTGAACTTTACGAAAAGATTTTATGTGAAAAATCTTTAGCAACAGCTAAACTGCAAGCTAAAGCTGTAGAACATATGAAGCAAATGAATAAACCAGGTATGTATTTAAGTTATATTACTTCTGAAGATATTGCACGAAGTGAGGCTTCTAAAGAAGATATAGACGGCGTAGTAAGTTATTTAAAGACAATCAAAGGAACAGAGCTTATTGCTTTTATTTATCCAAAAGGAACAGATTCACAGACTTATAAATTAAGTATGAGAAGTAATCCACCTTTCAATGTAGCTGCCTTTTGTGAGCAATTTAATGGTGGTGGACATGAAAGAGCTGCTGGTGCAACTTTAGAGGGTACACTTGAAGAAGTACTTAAACATGTTCAAGATGCCACTTGTGCCTTTATGGAAAGTTAGAAAGAGGTTATTATGTTAAACGGTATATTAAACATCTATAAAGAAAAAGGTTTTACTTCCCATGATGTGGTAGCCAAAGCTAGAGGTATTTTGCGTGAAAGAAAAATTGGTCATACTGGAACGCTTGATCCTGATGCAGAAGGGGTGTTACCTTTATGTATAGGCAAAGCAACTAAGGTAGTTCCTTATTTAACAGATGCGGATAAATGCTATGAAGCGACTGTTAAATTAGGCGCATATACTACAACAGAAGATGCATCTGGTGAAATCCTTGAAACTTTTGATGTAAATGTTACAAGGAGTCAGGTAGAGGAAGTTGTTAAAAGCTTTGAAGGTCCCTATACACAAACACCTCCTATGTATTCAGCTATTAAGGTAAATGGTGTAAGACTCTATGAATTAGCTAGAAAAGGGATTGTAGTCGATAGACCAAGTCGAGATGTTTACCTTACAAGTTGTAATTTAATAGAGTGGATTGATGATACAACCTTTAAAATCCGTGTAGACTGTTCTAAGGGTACTTATATTCGTACACTTTGTACAGATATAGGTAGAGCTTTAGGTTGTGGAGCTTACATGGAATATCTTTTAAGAGTACGAGTAGGCCATTATTGCCTAGAGGATAGTCTGACATTAGGAGCATTAGAAAGTCATAAGCATGAGATAGATAAGTATATTGAGCCGGTAGAAGAAATGTTTGGGAATTATCCTAAGATTACTATTTTACACACTTATAATAAATATCTTTATAATGGCAATGCACTTCCTTTTAAGTCAGCTCAGCTATTACCAGAACAATTAGATCAATTCGTACGTATCTATGATGAAGAAGGTACTTTTAGGGGTATTTATAAAGTTAATAATAAGTTACAGCAATTTATAGTAGAGAAATTATTTATTTGATTTTTAGAAGGAGGTGGGGTAGTGCAATATATTTGTGGGTCAACAGACATACAAATAACAGGAGAAAGTGTAGTTGTATTAGGGAATTTTGATGGTGTACATAAAGGCCATCAAATGCTTTTACATGAGGCAAAAGCAAAGGCAAAAGAAAATAACCTAATGGCTATTGCACTATCTTTTTATCCTCACCCTACGTGGGTGCTAGGCAATAATCCTAAGCCTCTTGTTATGTCTAGGCAAGACCGTAAGCATCAAATTAAAGCAGAAGGCATGGATCTTTTTATTGAATATCCTTTTACCGTAGATTTTGCACATATTAGTCCTGATATATTCTTTAAAGATGTTCTTGTAGATAAACTTCATGCAAGAGTAGTCGTTGTTGGTAGCAACTATTTCTTTGGCAAAAATAAAGTAGGGAATGTAGATTATATGAAAGTACTTGGAGAAAAGTATGATGTAGAAATTCTAGTAGTAGATACGGTTAAAAAAGATGGACAGGTTATATCAAGTACACATATTCGTCAATTGATTAGCGAAGGTAAGATGGAAGAAGCCGAAAGCTTTCTTGGTCATCCTTATACAGTTATTGGAACAGTTGTACATGGTAAAAAATTAGGGAGAACCATTGGCTTTCCAACAATTAATATGATTGCAGATCCAGCTCGTATCCATCCACCTAACGGTGTCTATGCTACAACAGTAAAGGTATATAATCATGAATATATGGGTATAACTAATGTAGGCTATAATCCAACGGTTGGCAGTAGCTACAAAATGATAGAAACACATATTATTAATTTTACAGGTGAAATTTATGGCGAAGAAGTAGAAGTAGCTTTCCATAAGTTTATTAGACCTGAACAGAAATTCGATAATGTAGAAGAACTTTCTAAACAAATTGCAAGAGATACACAGACAGGCAAAAAATTTTTAAGCACACATATGAAATAGTTTACAAGCTTAAAGGCGTGTGCTATACTAATTAAGTATTTAAGCCGTTACTCAGATAGTGGACACTCCGACCTTATCTTAGTTATCGGATAGATTGAAATTATAGGAGGAAATAACAATGACTAAAGAATTCAAACAAGAAATTATGCAAAAATACGCAAGAACTGCTAATGATACTGGTTCTCCAGAAGTACAAATCGCACTTCTTACAGAAAGAATCAACCACTTAACAGAGCACTTACGTACACACAAAAAAGACCACCACTCACGTCGTGGATTATTCCTTATGATCGGTAAAAGAAGAGGTCTTTTAGACTACTTAATCAAAACAGATATCGAAAGATACCGTGCTATCATTAAAGATTTAGGTATCAGAAAATAATAATTTTAAACAGGACAGGGTGGAGGCATTCCACCCTTTTTTGTAATATTATAGAGGAATGAGCATACTTATTGTGCAATGTTAAAAGGATTTAATATCTAAATCTTTCTAAGATTGCGCAAGTTATGTCTCTCTTCCTCAAATAAAATCGGAAGGGGAAATTGATTATGATAAAAAATTATTCTACTACTTTAGCCGGTAGACCACTTAAAGTTGAAATTGGTAAAATGGCAGGGCTTGCAAATGGTAGTGCGCTTGTAAGTTATGGTGAAACAGTTATTTTAGCAACAGTTGTTGCAAGTGAGGAGCCAAAAGAAGGGATTGACTTCTTCCCTCTTAGTGTAAATTATGAAGAAAAATTCTATGCAGTAGGTAGAATTCCTGGTGGTTATATTAAACGTGAAGGGCGTCCTTCAGAAAGAGCAATTTTAACATCACGTGTTATTGACCGTCCAATGCGTCCTCTTTTCCCAAAAGATTACCGTAATGATGTCGTGATTACAACAACAGTTATGGCAGTAGATCAAGACTGTAGCCCAGAAGTAACAGCTATGATTGCAGCTTCACTTGTTGTAGATATTTCGGATATTCCTTTTGCAGGTCCAGTTGGTTCCGTACAAGTAGGTTATGTAGATGGTGAGCTTATCATCAATCCGACTTCAGCACAAAGAGAAGTAAGTGAACTTGCTTTAACAGTATCTTCAAGTAGCTCTAAAGTTATGATGATTGAAGCTGGTGCTAATGAAATTGATGATGATCTTATGTTTGAAGCAATTATGAAAGCACATGCAGTAAACCAAGAAATTGTTAATTTTATTAATGAAATCAAAGCAGACTGTGGTAAAGCTAAGAAAGAAGATTATGTAAGATTTACAGTTCCAGAAGAAATTGTAGCAGAAATTACAGCTATCATTGGCGATGAACGTATGGAACAAGCTGTATTTACAGATGATAAACAAGTGCGTGAACAACAACTTAAAACATTAAAAGAAGAAGTAACTCAAAAACTTACTGAAGAAGGTAAAGAAGAACACTTAGCTTATTTAGGCGAAGCTTTCTATAACTTCGAAAAGAAAACAGTAAGACGTATGATTTTAAGACAACATAAACGTCCAGATGGTCGTGCATTGGATGAAATTCGTCCACTTTCAGCAGAAGTTGACTTATTACCTCGCGTACATGGTTCAGGTATGTTTACACGTGGTCAAACACAAGTACTTACTGTAACAACTCTTGGACCTTTAGCAGATACACAAACTTTAGATGGTTTAGATGAATTAGAAGTATCTAAACGTTATATGCATCACTATAACTTCCCTCCTTATTCAGTAGGTGAAGCACGTGCACCACGTGCACCAGGACGTCGTGAAATTGGACATGGTGCTTTAGCAGAACGTGCACTTATTCCAGTATTACCATCAGAAAATGAATTCCCATATGCTATTCGTACAGTATCTGAAGTATTAAGCTCTAATGGTTCAACTTCACAAGCAAGTATCTGTGGTTCTTCACTTTCATTAATGGCAGCAGGTGTACCCATTAAGTCCGCTGTTGCAGGTATTTCTGTTGGTCTTGTAACAGGAGAAACAGATGATGATTTTGTTATGCTTACAGATATTCAAGGGCTAGAAGACTTCTTTGGAGATATGGACTTTAAAGTAGGTGGTACACATAAAGGAATTACAGCAATCCAAATGGATATGAAAATTCAAGGTTTAACACCGGAAATTATTAAACAAGCTTTTGAACAAACAAGAAAAGCACGTACCTATATCTTAGATGATATTATGGCTAAAGCAATTGATATGCCAAGAGAAGAACTTTCTCCATATGCACCACGTATTACTCAAATTACAATCAATCCTGAAAAAATTAGTGAAGTTATTGGACCAAAAGGTAAAACAATTAATAAGATTATTGATGAAACAGGCGTTAAAATTGATATTGAAGATGATGGACGCGTATTCATTTGCGGTATTGATGCTGAAAAAACAAAACGTGCCATCGAAATTATCGAAGGTATTGCCAAAGATATTGAAGCAGGTCAAGTTTATACAGGTAAAGTTGTAAGACTTATGAACTTTGGAGCATTTGTTGAGCTTTTACCAGGTAAAGAAGGTCTTGTGCACATTTCTCAACTTGCACATGAACGTGTAGAAAAAGTAGAAGATGTAGTGAATGTAGGGGATACTATCGAGGTTAAAGTTATTGAAATAGATAAACAAGGACGTGTTAACCTATCAAGAAAAGTACTCCTTGAAAAGCCTAAAAAAGAAGAAGCAAAAACTGAACAATAATTAGAAGGGTATCTACTTTGGTAGATACCCTTCTACATGCATATTGCTATTTGTAATGATTGTTATTAGGGAAGTAGAAGAGCATGAATCAACATAATCGTTTTAAAGCAGGGCTAAAGAAAGCAATGCCTATTGCATTAGGCTATTTTCCGGTATCATTTACTTTTGGTATTATGGCTTCTGGTGGAGGCATAGATCCTATAACGGCAACTATCATTTCACTTACCAATTTTACCTCTGCAGGGCTATTTCCTATTAAAGAGGAGGATTATACAAGATGTACATAGTTTTAGCAATTTTAGTGATTGCCCTTGTAACTTATTTACCAAGGGTTGGCCCCTTAATTCTTATGAAAAAGAAAATAGAGTCTAAATTTCTACAGTCTTTTTTATATTATGTGCCCTATACAGTATTGGCTTCCATCACCTTTCCAGCTATTTTTCATTCGACAGGAAGGTTATTAAGTGGTATAGTAGGTGCAGGGATAAGCATAGTACTTGCTTACTTAGGTGGAAGTTTGCTTCAAGTATCGCTTGTTGCAGTCATTAGCATTTATATTATGAATCTATTTTAGAGGGTGAAATTATTTTAATCAGGATTAAACAGAACGACTTTACAAAAAAACGTATGGCACATTTATTTGCAGAAGCATTTTATGATGATCCACTTTATCTGTATATGTTTCCAGATAATACAACTAGAATAGAAGTATTGGAGCTTTTCTTTAGAACTTATTTAGATATATATGGAAAATACGGTGACATTGTTACAACTTCTGAAGATTTAACTGCAATAGCCTACATTTATTATGAAGAGCGATTTGAGAATAAATTACTTTATTATAAAGATTTATTTTTTGCGACCTTTAGGCTGATTGATTTCTTAAGGTTTATAAGTTTGAAGGATATTAGACGTATGATTAAAACAGTCAAAAAGATGTCTTCAAATTGGATTGATGAGGTGGTACAAGGTAATTATATACACCTTGATTTATTAGCAGTTCAAAGAGACTATAGAGGGTTAGGCAAAGCTAAACAGCTTATTGAATATGTAATTAATGAAGCAAAAGTTAAAAATTTACCACTTACACTTGAAACACAGAATTTAGATAATACTGAGATTTATAAACACTTTAATTTCGAAACAGTAGAAGAGATTTCTTATGAACATATGGTGCAATATTGTATGTTGCATAAGTAAAAAAGTACCCTTAATAAAGGGTACTTTTTTTATGTATATTGAAGCTATTTAACACTTTCTCGGACAATAAGAGTAGGTTTATAAAGATGATAAGAAGGTGTATCCATGCCCTGAAGGCATTTAATAAGCATTTCAGCTGCATATTGGCCAAGCTCGTAAGCAGGCTGACTAACTGTTGTAAGAGGTGGATCAATAATTTGAGAAAAGGATAGATTGTCAAAACCTATGACAGAAAGATCTTCAGGAATACGAATACCTTGAGTACGTGCATATTTATAAACGCCATAGGCCATTAAATCATTAGAAGCAATTAAACCTGTATAGGACTGTAGGTGGAGAAGTTCCATTGCTCTAAAACCACCTTCAACAGTATAATCTCCTTCTGTGATAAGTTGCTCCTGTATAGGTAAACCAGCTTCTTCTAAGGCCATTTTATAGCCTCTAAGACGTTCTTTAGAGGTAGAGAGGTTCATAGAACCAGTTATAAAGGCAATAGAAGTATGTCCCTTTTCAATAAGATGTTTGGTAGCTGTATAAACTCCAAAACAGTTATCAATATAGACATGAGGGATTGCTTCATCATGCATGCAAGCATCTAATAAGATAATAGGCTTATTAACTTTTTGAATACGTGTAATATTTTTTGGTGTAGTAGCAGTAGAAGAAGCAAATAAGAGTCCATCAACTTGCCTTTCTAAAAGGGTATAGACATAGCTTTCTTCTTTTTGGGCATCCAGGTCAGTATTACAGAGAAAAATATGATATCCATGGCTACCTGCCATATCTTCTATGCCACGTGCAAGCTCCGGAAAGAAGGGGTTACAAATATCAGGAATAATACAGCCTAATGTCTTTGTAGATTGTGTACTTAATGCACGAGCTGCACTATTGGGAATATAATCGTATCTCTTAACTACATCTAATACTTTAGCTTTTGTTTCTTCTGTGTAACCTGTTTCTTTATTATTTAAGACGCGAGAAACAGTACCAATAGAAACATTCGCAAGTTTTGCAATTTCACGTATTGTAATGCTCATAAAGGCCTCCAGTCATTATAAAAATCTAGTTTATCTTGGATTAGCGTAGCATAAGTCGAACATTAAGTCAATTATAGTACAAAAAGTTTTAGTTTTAAGAAAGAGCATTTTAATTCTAATCTTATTATATAGAGCATAAAACTGAAAAGAAACAAGCTGATATAGAGGTGCTCATTAGAACTCATGTACTAGAAGGCAAGGTATTTAGCTAGTATAAAGTTTTAAATGCTTTTATAGAGTCTCAAGCATATTTCATCACGCTGATACACGATGTTATAAGCATAGCTTACTTAGAGAGGTTTAGCTTCAATAAAATATGTTAAAGTAGGCACTATTTAAAATAAAAGTAAAAAATTAATGATAAAAGTAAAAATCTGATTATAGAACTAGAAAGAAAATGATTTTAAAATAAAAGTACTAAAAATCTAAATAGGGGGGGGAATTCAAAGTATATAAGTACGCTTTTACTGAGTACAATAGTAGGAAGTAAGAAATGCATAGATGATCTAGTTATCTTTAAACAAGATTCCCATAAATAAAAAAGCATAAATTAATAAGCGGATACAAATAAAAATATGCAGTGGGAATAATATTTTGGGAACAGTTAAATAGAACAGATGATAGAAAAAATGATGAGGCAATTGAAGGAGTAACATTACATTGGTAAGACACCTTAGCAAGATCAAAATAGAGTAAAAGGAAGGTAAAGAGAAGCTATGAATAAAAGAGAGATTTTAAAAGGTATACAGAATGGGAAAGCGTTGCCTTTTAAAATAGCCTATCATGAAACCTACAATCAAATACCCTACATAAGGCAGCAATTTCAGTTATTAGAAGAGACGGAAAAAGAGCAAGAAGAAATAAAATCTTTAAGTTATGATAAATTTAAGCTTTTTTGGGAAACGGGAGATAGAAGTATCTATCAAGATGCCTATTACGCTAAAAGGAAGAGATTACTTCTGTATGCTATGCTACTCTGGAGAAGACATGAAAATCTACACTATAAACATGAGCTTGAAAATGTTTTATGGGATATTTGTAGTGAACCTATGTGGGCCTTACCAGCACATTTTACAGATAAAGAAGGAAGAGATTTACCTTTTGAAAAATACGAAGGACAGATTGATTTATTTGCGGCAGAAACAGGTTTTGCTATTGCAGAGACACTAAGAATGTGTGAGCCTTTTTTATCTAAGAGATGTATAGAATTTGCTAGAATTCAGCTTAATAAACGTATCATTGAACCTTTTTTAGATGGTAATCAATTTTATCCATTTGAAATTAGGGCTAATAACTGGGCAGCAGTATGTGGTGGTGCCGTAGGATGTGTGGGAATTCTACTTCTTAAAGATGAAGAAAAACTGACTAACTTTTTACACAGAGCTATTTCTTGTATAGAAGTTTATTTACAATCTTTTGGAGAAGATGGAGTATGTGTAGAAGGTGTAGATTATTGGAGTTATGGTTTTGGCTTCTTTGTATGCTTTGCAGATTATTTAAAACAAAGAACCAATGGACAGCTAAATTTTTTTAGGGATAAGAAAGTAGAGCAAATTGCTCTCAATCAACAAGCTTACTATTTAGTAGGCAATCATACCATAAGTTTTGCAGACGGTAGGGATGAAGGAAGATACAGAATAGGGCTTTCTATGTATTTGAAAAAGTGTTATCCGGCAGTACAGCTTCCACTATTACAGTATGCCCAATCTATATTGGAGGATACCTGCTACCGTTTTTGTTTAGCATTAAGGGATATTCTGTGGTATGACCCCAATATAGGGTGGCAGGGGGATAAGAAACAGTCTGTTTGGTTATCTCAGGCACAATGGTTTCTATCTCATGGAAATACTTTTATTCTTGTAGCCAAAGGTGGTCACAATGGGGAAAGTCATAATCATAATGATTGCGGCTCATTTATCCTCTATAAAAATGGTGTTCCAATGTTAGAGGACTTAGGGGCAGGTTTATATAATGCAGATTACTTTTCCAATAAGAGGTATGATATTTTTGTGAACGCATCCAGAAGTCATAATGTGCCAATTGTAGCAGGAACAGAGCAAAGAGCAGGGAAAGAATATGGTGCGCAGAATGTTTTAGTGAACTTTGGGACGATAGAAACATTCCAGGCTGAGTTACAGAGTTGTTATCCTTCTTATAACTTAGAATCTTTTGTTCGCAGGATTAAACACAATATAGAAGAAAACTATATAGAATTAGAAGATTTATTTAAGTTTAATAAGCCTGATGTGATACAAGAACGCTTTATAAGCCGTTCACCTATAAATATAGAAGGAACAAGTGTAGTGATAAAAAATGGTAAGGAAGAATTGAAGCTTTATTTTGATGAAGGATATGATCTACAGGTTTTAAAGGAAGAATATGAGAATCATAAGATGGAAGAGTGTATAGCTTATATCTTGCAGGCATCTAAGAAGGATAAAGGAAATAATGTATGTTGTAGGGTCCTTATAAAATAAAGCGAGTGAGATAGAAGGTAGAGCGAAAAATGAAATTTTATAGTTAATATACGTAAAAGTGGGCATATTTCTGAGGAGATATGCCCACTTTTTATTGTATAAAGAAAACCCCGGGCTATGCCTGGGGTTCGAAAAAGCTTAGAGCTATGAGTATAAATAAAAAACCTCCTTTGAAGAATAAGATTAGGTTCGCCAACCAATCAAATCAAAGGAGGTTTATCCAAATGGATAAAAATAGTTTAGCACACACCAAATGGAATTGTAAGTACCATATAGTATTTGCACCTAAGTATAGAAGACAGATAATCTATGGAAAAATAAAGAGGGATATAGGTATTATTTTAAGAAGGTTATGTGAGTATAAGGGAATTGAAATAATAGAAGCTAATGCATGTAAAGATCACATTCATATGTTGGTCAGTATTCCAACTAAGACAAGTGTATCAAGTTTTGTAGGTTATTTAAAAGGTAAAAGTTCACTTATGATTTTTGATAGACATGCAAATTTAAAATATAAATATGGAAACAGATAGTTTTGGTGTAAGGGGTATTATGTAGATACAGTAGGAAGAAATAAAAAGGCAATACAAGAATATATAAAAAATCAATTATATGAAGATTTAACAGAAGAACAAATGACAATTAAAGAATATATGGACCCGTTTACGGGTGAGCCGGTAAAAAAGAGCAAATAAAAGAGCCTCTTTAGAGGCTGCTTGAAAAAAATATGCAGTTGGCGAACTATTCAATATGCCTTAAGGCATTGCTAGTAATATGCCCTTATAGGGCTAGAGCAAACCACCCGTTAGACGGGTGGTTATGATTGTTTAGGTTATAGATAAAATTTTAGTATTTAATGAGTACAGGTTGGATTTGTTTGCCATCTAATGCAAATTTTAAGGTATCAGGTACAAGGGTTAAGTCAGCTACTAAGGAGTAAGGTTTTGCTACAGCGTTGTCTTGACCAAAAGGTACAAAGTAAATATTTTGATTTGGCATTACGTGTCCAATATTTTCAAGGTTGAGGCCTAAGCCATCGTTTGTGGAAATAGCAAGAATAATAGGTTTACCGTTACGCATAAGAGATTTTGCTACCATGATATGAATAGGGGTATTTTTCGTTTCTTCATAATGGACTCTGCAGGAAGTAGAAGAATATATCTATATTTTCACCGTCCCACTCAATGCGCTTAATCAAGTTATGCATAAGTGTTTTCTTTTGATGTAAGGTTGCATAATCTATAAGCTCATTAAATTCTTTAAGAGAGTGAAGAGTAAGCTCAATATTGGCAAGTGAATAGTCTTGATTTACACTTGAATTTTGAAGTTCATCAAGCTGTTTTTTAAGTACAGAGTTTTTACTATGCAGAGCTTTAACTTCATCTTGTATATAGTGTTCCATGGTAGAATCATCAAAGAGTGCAAGCTTTTTAATAAGACTGCTAATGGTAGTGGTATTGGATTGTAATTCCTCTTTAATGCGCACCTTTTCTTTTTCAACAGTATCTATTTTAAAGGTTAAGTCTTGCTTATGTTTTTTGAGTTCTTTAATTAAGGCTGTTTCATTTTCAAGCATAGCGCGAATGCGTTTGATGACAAGCGTATCTATAGCATAGCCTTTACTTATATTGGCAATACTGCATAGTTTACCTCGGCTTTTAGTCTTAGTAGTACATCTATAGTTGTAGCATACTGTACCATTTACTAAAACACCTTTACCAGATACTTGCATAGGTGCGCCGCAATGTTTACAGTAAATAAGTCCACTAAGTAGAGCGGGAGAAGCACTGGCATTGGAGTAAGCTAAGTCACTATTTGCTTTAAGTTGTTTTTGTACTTTTATCCAATCTAGGCTAGATATAATAGGCTGGTGAGTACCTAGGGAGATAATCCATTTATCAGGAGGATTTTGTAAGTTTCCCTTACCCTTTTTATTACGATTATATGGCATAAGCCCATAGCTACCATCAAATTCTTCTTTAGGTTTAGGTAAGATACATTTTAGCTTATGAAAATATTCATAGATGGATGCATCAGCAGTGGCATAAACAGGGTTAATTAATATATTCCGAATAACATTAGAACGAAAATGCGCTTGATTAGATGTCTTAATGCCATTTTGCATTAGGTAAGTTTCAACCTTGGAAATGCTACCAAGTTCTAAGTATTTGTCAAAAATAAGTTTAACAGTTGGAGCTGTCTTTAAATCTTGTTCAAGGACAGAATAATGTTTGGTCTTACCATTAGATTGATACGCTACTTTTTTACCTTTGTAACCCAGTGGGGAAGTACCACCAAGCCAGCGTCCAAGCTTAGCAAGTTCTAGAAGATTATCCGTTACACGTTCTGCGATTGTTTCTCTTTCAAGTTGTGCAAATACAGACGATATGTGAATCATGGCACGTCCCATTGGTGTAGTGGTATCGAAGTTTTCTTTGATAGACACAAAACCTATTGCATGCTGAGTCAAGATGTCTAGTGTAGATGCAAAATCAGAAACATTTCTAGAAATACGATCTAGGCGATAACAGATGAGTACATCATACAGGCCTTTTTTTAGTTCGTCTATAAGTATTTTAAATTGAGGACGATTAGTAGTACCACCAGAAAAACCCTCATCCACAAAGATAGAGAACTCTGGTGCATCAAAATGCGTGTTGGCATATTCTTTGCACATATGTATTTGATTATCTATAGATTCTCCCTTATCAGAAGTCTTAGACTTACGGGAGTATATGGCTATTTTCATAATAGACCTCCTAATATAAACATAAGCCCCAAGTAGTATTCTACAAGGAGCTCAGAGTTTTAATGTTATTTTATAATTTTTAAATGTGCAATATCGTAACAATTTTTAGCAGTTACTTTTTCTATTGTTGAAAATTTATCTTGAGTATTCCTTAAATCTTCTGGACCTTTTTGTAAGGCTTGTAAAGATTCCAAAATTTTATTAAATGGTTCTTCCATCAGATTTATCCTTTTCGTAGGTCTATAGTTCTTATGATACTGTATCTCGTGGAGTTATTCAATAGAGTATCATTGATTGTATCAGTAAATATCAATAGATCTATTTGAAGTAATACAGTTATTGCATAGGACAAATTTAAACATTCATAAACATTAAATAGAGGAGGGGCAGTTATGACAGGCAAAGAACAAGAGTATAACATCAGATGTTTTTTAGAAGATGGAACACCTCTTACTAAAGAGAACCAACATCTCACATGTATTAATCAAGAAGTTACGAAGTTTCAGGCTAAGGTTATCATTAATCAGATTAATAAGATGCCTAAAGAAGTTGGGGAACTTGTTTTTGAAAGATTAGCTGCAACGCCTGTGTAACTTTAAGAAGAACATATATAAGTAGATACTAAAGACATATTACTGTATTAAATACATATTAAGAATAGAACAATCAGTCCATTTTATAAACAAAAATGGGTCTAATCGAACAAGAGAGAAATGAAGCATAATGAAACAAAATGAATTTGCCCTTGCAAAGTCACGAAAAGGAAGAGAGTTAACATAGGAACAACAGCACTTAGTAAAGGGGAGATAGGCAAAGAAATTCCATCAGAAGGAGCAGTTTCAAAAATGGTATAAGCTTATGACGAGCCTATGCTTGGATATATTTACTTGCATGAGTGTACAGATTTAATTAGGTTTGTAGTACAAATGGATTTGGATAATCTTGCTTTGCGATTTTAGAAGGAATGCAACGACGTTAAGCATATTCAAATGGAGATGATCACTAGAGTTTGTGGTGATGAAGTACTTACTTTAGATCATGTTATTGAAGAGATAGAGGCATACGGATATAAAGTACTAAAAAGCGAATGTTTTTGAAATCTATAGGCATGGTGAAGTAAGCAAAATCTAAGTTTGTTTGGATGAGGTAGAGGGAGAAATTAAAAACCTCACTGAGTTAAACAGTGAGGTTTACTACTCAGAGTAGTTATTCTATTAGAGAAAATAAAGCAGTTTAGGTACTTCGCAGTATAGTCATAATCAATATCAAAAATTATTTTAAGTTTTTGATGTAAACATTATCTTTGTTTTCTGCAACAATATGATTCTCTTTTTTATAGCCTCGAGTTTCGTAAAATAAACTAGCGGTATCTGTAGTTAATATAGATTTATATATTGCATGTTCTATAAAATATGTTTCCGCAAGATGTAATAAATCAGAGCCATTTCCAGTGTTACGGAACTCCTTGGCAATCCAAAATTCTCTAATGAAACCCATTTTGATACAAAAGAACCAATTAGTTAACTCGATTGGTTTAAATTGAATAAAGCCTACAACATCATCTGTTTTTGTTAGTCTAACAAAAGCATGGTTGCCTTGATCTTTATTCATTTCTTCAAACAATTTGTTACTTTAATATCTAATTCGGCAAAGTATCTTTTAAATGCCACTTCAAAATAAGGGTTGGTAAAATCTGAAATCAATATGTCTTTCATTCTGCTTTCCTCCTATTTATAGGAGGGTTAAAGTATTGTACCCTCCTGGTTTGGTTGTTTTTTTACGGACACTGTATTCTTCATAAGATATCACCCCTTCATTAAAATTTTATATTATAATGCCAAAGCAGTATAATCGTACAAAGTATATAAGGTTCATTAAGTAAGTATCTAATTGTTAGCTCGAGTATATCAAATAGCAAAAGATAGATTCAAGCAATAAAATAATTTTTTGAGGAAGTGAGCGTATGGATAAAAAGTTGTTATACATGTAAGTATTGCAAAGGGGTACTGTAGACAATTGGCCAAAACTAAGTTTGTTTAGGGACATAGTTAACTAATGAAATAACAACACTATTCTGAATCAATGAGACTGTTATAAAAAATACTATTTGATTATATGAAGAGTATGCTCTTAATCTTTATATTAGTTTTTGTGTCCTCATAGAGATAGGGAAATATCCAATAGTTAATAACATTATGGTAAGGATTATAATACAACTAGCAATTATGATAATCGACTTTATTGTACTTGATGTAGAGATTTTAAGGTTAGTGTAAAACGTGGAAATAAAATGTACATTTGTTGCTATTAAAAGTATCCATATTGGTGATGTTCTGAAAGATAACAGGCCACAAACCAATAAGTAATTAAGTATAACAAAATTTATTGAATCAATAACTAAATCAACTAACTTACTTGAGCTTCTTTTATCCAATTTTACCTTGCCTCCTATTAGATAAATAATCTTTAGTTAAAGACTAACACAGTAAAGAGAAAAAATAAAATAATTCTTTTAGATGGTTTAGAAGTGGGAAATGCATGAAATAAATAAAAGCCCAAAAGAACTTTTAGGCTAGGAAGGGGGATATATATTTACTGGGCGAAAGCTTTATTTATTTTAGCCAGTTCACCTTCTTGATCGTCTAACATAAGTAGAATAATATAACCATCTTTTCAATAACGCATCCATTAGTTGGAACACTAATAGTAAGTTCCATAGCATAATGTTCAAATACACCTAGTACATCCTCTTTTCTCTTTGTAAGAGCATCTTTGACAGCATTATATTGATTTTCTTTAGGTTTTACAATACTTACATTAGTAGTAGAGGTTCTAAACATAGAAAACATTGTATACTGGCTTTCATATAAACTTTCATCTAGATAGAACATATCTTTAAGTAGCTCGTCAGTAGGTTCTTCAAGTATAGGTGTTTCATCGTTTTCAAGAATTTGTTCTACAAGAGCTTTTTCATTTTGTAAGCGCCTTTTTAGCGTTTTTCTTATAAGACATATATGAATAAATGAAAGTTCCACGCTTAAGGCGTATTCTACTATACAATAACTTTTTGGAGGAATGGCAGATAAAATTTATTAATCAAGGAGCTAGATGCTGAAGTTGTATGTAAAGTAATTAAGATGTATAATGTAGGGTAATATAAATTAATGAAATAGCTTTTTGATTAAGTAGTTTTGAAATAAATAAAATTAGTCTTTGATATTAAAAATAATCTTCAGCTAGGAGATAGACTGAAGATTATCAAAAAATCTAATTGAATTATTAGCATATACCAAGAAATTAAAATATCTTTCTAAAGTACGTATTTTTTCGGAAGGTGTATTTTGTTGAGCTAATAATTCTAATTCATATAAGGCAGCTTTAAGGTAATTTGTAGCGTTAAAAAGAATAAGTAAATTTCTATAAAGAGAAGAATCTTGAGGAGCACTATTTAAATTAAGTCCTATTTTATTAGCTGTATTATTTAAAGAAGAATGTAAGCGAGTAAGAGCATCATCAGCTGAAGAAGTATCATCCCAAGAGAATACAATTTCTTGAGCTAGTGTATACATATTATTTTTAAGTAATGTTAAATTACTTATATACTGCTGCACATCTTGTTGCGAATTACTAGGTAGAGTAGATGCATACAAAGATGTATTAATTATCAAAATAAATGATAATAAAATTGTAAGAGTAAGTTTAAATTTTGATTTCATAATATACTCCTAAATTAGTATTTAAATTTATATTGTGTCATATTAGATAAAAATATACTGATAAAATTGATTTTCAATAAAAAATATCCCTTGTGAGAGAAAGGGGTTTGGGTTGATTAAATTTTATTCTAATAAGGCATATTCGTTAGATAGGTCATGAATTGGAAGCGAGACACCTATCTACTTAAATCGTAGATGTTAATAGGGTGTTAGAATCAATAAAATTTACTTTTGGAGGCTTCCAAGAGGGACAAATCCCCCTTGGAGAAACTAGGGAAAATTTTTTATTAGCCAAAGAATCCATGCTAACATCATTATCACCTTCTTTAATTATATGATACAATATATTCTGAATATTTCAATGAAATAAATTTACTTTTTGGAAGAGGATGTAACGTGAGATTAAAGTACTGGCAGATAAGTTATTAGGAGAAAAAAGTTACATAGACTTATTCTTATTTAGGGATATTTATCTTGCCAAGGAGGAAAGAATAAACGTAAAGGTAGGTCTGAACATAAGTTCTAGCTCTACTTTATATAGTAATTCGATAAAAAATATGTAATAATACAAATATAAAAATTAGTATAAGAAGGATGTTTGAAAATGATTTTAATTTTATGCTAAGTATTTTTAGGGATATTTGGATATTTTATAGAATAAGAAAGGTGAAGAATTATAAAATGGGGATAGTATATAAATCTTTAGGTAATCAACATTTATCAGATCATATTCTCAAGAAATTTAATCGCTATCCAGAAGTAAAAAGATGTTGGCGTAAGGAAAATAATAAATGGTATTTAAGAGATATAGCTTTTATAGAACAATGGAATGAGCAAGATAAAAGAGAAATTATACAATCTTTAAGAGAAACGATTGCAGGCAAGGGTGTTGTTTATGGAGCGTTTGAACAGAATATTTTAGTAGGATTTGCTTCGGTAGAAGGCCTATTGATTGGATCAAGAAAGCAGTATGCCATTCTTCATCATATTTATACAAGTTATGGCTATAGAGGACAAGGAATTGGGAAAAAATTATTCACTAAAAGCTGTGAGTTTGCTAAAAATATAGGTGCAGAAAAACTTTATATTTCTGCACACTCATCTGAAGAATCACAGTTGTTTTATAAAAGATTAGGGTGTAAAGATGCAGAGGAAATTGATGACTATTTATATCAATTAGAGCCATTTGATTGTCATATGGAGTTGATCCTTAGCAAGTAGATATTCTTTTGTTTGAAGAAAATCTTTCAGTTTGAGATGAAGTGCCCCCCGAATGTTAGACAAAATATGTCTTGTATTTGGAGGGCATTTTTATGTCTAAATATTCCCATGAAGAAAAACTTAAAATAGTTCTATTAGTTGTTGGGCGGTATCATTCTATTGAATATACAAGTAAATATTTTTGTGTTCTATATACTTTTGTACAACGGGTGGGTAAAAAGATATGAGATACACGGTGCTCAGTGCCTTGCCATGAAAAAGCATTCTTATTCTGGTGATTTCTAGTAACATGTACTAGAATATGTGCATGAAAACCTTGTATCATTTAAACAAACAAAGCCTAAATGCTCTAAAATGAATAGTGAAGGATTAATCAATGAATTAGAATATTTGCGTATGGAAAATGAATACTTAAAAAAGTTAAATGCCTTCATTCAGGTGAAGGAAGCATTAATGAAAAAGACAAAATGCGAATGAAAAATAGGCTACTAAAATCAGAGTTATTTTATTTACAAGAATTCTACTCAATAGAACACTTTAAGGAGGAATTAGAAAATTATATCGAATATTATAATCCTAAAAGAATAAAGAGTAAACTAAAAGTCCTGTACAATATAGGATTCAATCCTTATTCGTGGAGTTGTCAATAAAAAGTAGACACAAAGTTAAGTTGATTTTATGAATTTAAT